>NZ_DAONKG010000105.1:0-8508 GCF_035406105.1 Methanospirillum sp. | reverse complement strand
CCGAATGTTGTTGCTGTTTTAGATACTGGATCTATTTCTAATACAGTAGTTGCATCATGTGGTATTCCGTAGATCTTCCCATTGGGAGCTAATACTCCCCCAACCCATTTATTTGTACCTGATAATGATCCAAATGTGGTGTAATCTTGGGTGGATTGGCATTGGAGTGCTCCGCATGTTTTGGATAAAGCGGGTTGGATGATGTTCCAATTAAATGCATCTTCGGAGTTCCATTCTGGGAATCGAAGTTCATTTTTGGTTTGTAATTTGTATGCCATGATTATATCACCGTTAGAACTCCCATTGAACTTTTTACTACCCACGTGTTATTACCGATGTATACAAGACATGCACAGGCATATCCTGATGAGGACGACAACGAACCGCCAGATGATGAAACTTCGGATAACATGCGGATGTATTGCCCGCTTGCAGCATTAATTGTCCATGCAGTGCCCGATCCTACGAAGTCAAAGATCTCTCCATTGGCGGGATTTGATGGGAGCGTAACTGTATCAGTAGTTTCAGAGAAGGTAACTGATGAACTGGAACCACCAGATACTGATGTGAATTCAAGTCCTGATTCATCTGATTTTACAGATAGAACTTTACCGGCATTGCCTGTATATGATGCAGGAGTATCAGAAAGTCCTATAAAAGTAGAAGAACCCCCGGTTCCACCTGTTACTGATAATACCCCATCTACAGTAATATCTAATCCAGAACCGATTTTTACTCCACCAAGGTATGTTGTCGATGCCGGTTCCAACTTAAGTTCAATGTATTGGTACCCTGATTGTGTAATGAGATTTGCATTAATTCCGGTATCTGCATCGGTTACAATCTTATTGAACAGATAATCTGCTGTTGAATCACTATTGGTAACTTTTACAAGACCATTTGTGCTATCGAGAGCTGATAATGTTCCATCATTTGAAATGGTCAGGTTGTTCCCTACTTTGATTCCTCCTAAAACAGTGCTTGAAGCAATGGGTAATGTATAATCACCTCCTTTTAAAATATCCCATTTGGTTCCATTGAAATAAATCAGGGTTTGTCTTGATAAATCGAATGAAGTCCAGCCTGCTAACGGAGTTTCAAAGAACCAAAGTTCTTCTGTTTCCATCCATGTTGCAACATGATTTGCGTGACCAGTCCATGGACCTGTTGGGGTTTCGGACACGATAAATCTGTCCTGATCTTCGTAGACTTCCGGTGGTTCATTAAAAACACCTTCTACAGATTCCTGCCAGATTTCAGGACCTTTACCGGCAGGACCTCTTGGTCCCATATCTCCTTTTGGTCCGGTATATCCACGTTCTCCCTGAGGACCTACCGGTCCCTGAATTCCCTGAGGTCCCTGAGGTCCCTGAGGTCCCTGAGGTCCCTGAGGCCCGACGATTGGTCCGACATCAACCCATGTTCCTTCTATATAAACGTAACAATTGGAGTTTGCTTCACAATAATATCCATCATATTCAGTTGCAGATGTTGGTAAATCGTTAACAGTTGCAACTTTTCCTTTCATTACAATGTTTGTTCCGGGTGCTCCGGGAGGTCCCTGTAATCCTTGTGGCCCTTGTAATCCCTGTGGTCCCTGAGGTCCCGGAGCACCATCATTACCATCAACTCCGTCACGACCATCTTTTCCATCGGCACCTTTTGGACCACGGATAATTGCAGTTACATCATTCCATACTGAATTTTTATATTGCTGGAATTCAGTTCCGGTCATAATAAACATGTTGTCAGTTAATTCAGTTGGATGTGCTGTAAAGTAATTATCACGTTCTGTTGCCGATGCAAAGAAATGATCATCATCAATTACAAGTGCTCCAGTTCCTCCAATTCCGATATTTACTACATTAATGAATTTTCCAGTTGCTGCGTTATATGCTAATATATCTCCATCCTGAATATTGTTAATAACAACATCTGATAGCGAAAATAATGTGGCAGGTGGGTGGGTATGATTTGCTAGTGCGAATGCTGATTTTGGAGAGCCGTTTAAATATTCTGCATTCAGGTTATTGATCAATGTTGTTGATGATACATTAAATGGTTTTGAACCGGTGAATGTATGAATAGCATTGATATTTCGTGCATTGTTGATATGAACGTACTGGGTATGATCATCACTGGATAATCCTGATAACGCATTGTGTGCAACTGCACCAGACATCTGTGCCCAGTAAGAACCGTTGAAAACATAAGTATAAGCATTGGATTTAACTAATACGGCATTTCCGCTTACTGGGATTTCAAATGACCATGAACTTCCGTCGTAAATTGCAATATGAGTAGAACGACCTTCGAATATTCCTGTTGGTGAATCACCGATGATATATCGCCCGGCTGATAGTCCATTGGGAGAATTCACAATGTTTTCAACCGGGTTTATCCAGACGATACCAGATGTAAATCCGGTCATAAAATCGAGATTTACTGCATCTGATCCATTCACTGGATTTGCCACATTGGTAATCCGGTTATTATTCATATTCAGATTACCTGTTAACGTTCCTCCAGTAAGTGGTAAGTACTGACTGTGGGTATGTGGTACACCGTTAATATTATATGTTTGTCCGGCAGGTATATTGATGCTTGCAGTTTGAATTCCTCCAACAAATGAAACTTTGGCATCCGGAGTTATGATCAATGGTTCATGGATAAATGTTCCACCTTTTGGTTTAATTGCCAAGCTTACCCGATCATTACAGATTAATAATCCACCACCAAGTTCCTGTGAATTAACAGTATCGATCATGTTGGCAATGAATCCAACACCAGTATGTGCCATACTCCAAATACGTTCTCCAGAACAATCAAAACCATCTGGTTTATTAGAATAACCTAAGTAACCGGAAATATCAGCAATGCCAGCATATGATGAGGTCCATGCACATCCATATGTCTTGATTTTATATTTGTTTATCTTGGTAGAATGCGGAATTTTAACAAACAGACCATCGAGAACTGCTGCACCATTTCCTGCTGTTTTTGCATATCGTCCAGTATTATCATGCCATGCTAACAGATAATTTTCCTGTGGATTTAATGGTTCAATACCTTTTCCTTTTCTACCGGTATCTGTCCATGCCTGCTGGGATTCATTCCATATCCATACAGTATCGGTATATCCGATTGTTACATATTGTCCGGGAAGACCTGTTGGATGTACTGTTGCCAGTGCATTAACATCTTCATACCATCCGAGATCATTATTTAAACTGTTAATGATAGATTCTAAATTATCGAATTTTTCATTTAAATCGATCTGATCATTTATATTCCCGGAGATATTTCCCCATGAACTGTTTATATTTGTTGGCTTGTTTCTGATATAGGCATCGGATGCCGGATCTTCTTCATTCCAGTCTGCCTGAACATTCTTTTCTGCATCAATTGGTGCGTGCTGACTAATTGCATGACTATATGCAATTTTACCACGATCACCACGATATGCAGTATCAGCAGTTTCTCCAAGAATTGCAGGGAATGTGTCTGGTTTATTTAAGACATTACCCCACAAAACAGTTGAATTACTGTTGTAAACAATGTCATATTCTGTTTCATTCCGATATACAAGCCAGTCGCCAACACTTAATTCTGTTCCATTTAATGTTCCTGATGAAATAGCGATAAAATAATTTCCTTTAGCAGCCGGAGATGGTAAACCATTATTCGGATGAAATGTGCCACAAAAGTTTACTGCTCCTGTAATACTCGATGGTATGTAATCCATTGAAATTTTGTTATTTTGATCAAGGATTCCAAGTGAAAACTGATGATTAACTAAATTTAATCCGTTTCCTGCAGTATAACCTTCTGATTCAATCTTTGCCCATGTTCCGCCTCTCCGGGCATAATATTCATTATCCTGAACATCACGTACTGCACATTGTTTTTTAATACCAACTACCACTGGTGGGTCATCAAGTAAAAACGACAGGGATTTATATGCATTGATACGACCACTTGTTGAACATTTCCCACTTAATGCAGGAATTACATCAACACCATTCAAAATATAACTCTTTAATTGGGAGACTGACAAAGTAGGATTTGCAGCAAGTAATAAAACAGCAAGTCCGGTGACCATTGGTGTTGCCATGGATGTTCCTGATAGAAACTGGGTTCCACCGCCTAAATACGTACTAATAATATTGCTTCCTGGTGCTGCAACATGAACCCATGAACCATATGAAGATTGTGGATTTAATTGATCTTTGTTTGTTGTATTACATACTGCAATGATGTTTGCAGTTCCAAATGCTGCAGGGTAAAATGGATTCGAATTTCCTTCATTTCCTGCACCACATATAAATAGAACATTTGGAAACTGATTGATCCAGCTTAATAATGCTGCAGAGTATGAGGTACTTCCAACGGACATGTTCACAACTTTACATCCTATCATGCCGGCATGCTGGACAGCATTGCATAATATTGAATCGGTTGTCTGCATCTGGCTATTCAATGCCTTGATTGCAAATATTCTGCAATTCCAAGCAACCCCGGTCACTCCATTGGAGTTGTTTCCTTTTGATGCTATAATACCTGCAACGTGGGTTCCATGGCCATTATCATCCATCGGATTATAATCGTTATTAACAAAGTTTACACCATCTGCTAATTTACAGTTATCAGATAAGTCAGGATGAGTATAATCAACACCGGTATCAATAATTCCAACTTTCAGATTTGGATCTCCAATGGGTTTTCCTGCTTCAAATAAAAGTCTCCAAGCAAGTGGTGCTTTTATATCACAACCGGCAGTTCCGTCGAACTGACCAGTGTTCCATAATCCCCACTGAAACTGGAATTCTGGATCATTGGGCATTAATGGAACTACACTATTCTGATCAAGTAATTTATAAATATAGTTTGGTTGTGCGAACTCGACAATCCCGGACTCTTCCAGTAATTCTACTTCATCAATGACTTCAGCATCTTCAAACCTAAAATGGATTATATGTCCAATCTCTGATATTAATTCAGCAGATGGGATAATCCGTTTTATATCTTCAAATGTATAACCGTTTCTTAATTGTGTTAAAATCTGACCTTCTACATACTCATGTTCCATGTTATACCACCACCTGCATATCAATGGTACCAATTGCCTGAATTACCTGAAATTCTGTATTTGCCTTTACACAGAGTAGTAATACAGAGTCACGGTAATGTGATGATCTGATAAACCCATCTATACCAGTTGCAGTAACCCGATCTGAAAATACTATTTTCTGATTCGGACCTTGTGCTATCTTCCAGCCTCCGGGTCCGACACCAACAACTTCAATTTTTTTACCAACTTCACAAACTGATGGTAGTGTTAAGATTACCTGATCATTTCCGTTTACTATATAATGTTCATTTGGAACTGCAATCTGACTGGTTGTTATAACTTTCCATACTTCGCTGTTTTCATGTTCATCATGAGCATCCCAATCAAGTTCTTTCCACCCGGAATACGTGTATTTCCAGTGACTTTGTTCAGTCAGGACATAACATACTGCTCCAATTGGTGCATCTTCAAAGAACCACACTCCTTCAGTAGCACCTTCTGGCAACATATACGTGGCAATTTGTCTGGAATGGCCATAAAATACACCTGTTGGATTCTCATCAACGATAAACCGGTGTTCGAAATCGTAGTTTGGTGGAGGAGCATTTGTAATGGAAATCACAGGAGTTTGCCATGAACCATCACTTACTCCGGCAGGACCTCTTGGTCCCATGTCTCCTTTTGGACCTTGAGGACCGGGTTCTCCACGTTCTCCCTGAATACCACGAAGACCACGTGGTCCTTGAGGTCCCTGAGGTCCCTGTATACCTTGTGGTCCCTGAGGTCCAGTAATTAATCCGACATCAACCCAACCACTGTTTTCTGTCCATACATAACACGATGGCCCGGTTTTGCAATAGTATGCATCTCCATAATTCTCAGCGGATGCCGGGAGATCTTCTATTCTATCAACAGATCCAACAATGTGGATTGAGGTTCCCGGAGTTCCGGGAGGTCCCTGAATACCCTGAGGACCCTGAATGCCCTGAGGACCCCGTTCACCATCCACACCATCAATTCCATCCCTTCCCGGATCTCCTTTCTCTCCTTTTGGACCAGTTAAAACCGCGGTTTTATTAATCCACTGTGTTCCATCCCATTGCTCGAAACCGCCATTTATTGAAATTAATGTTCCGGTTGCCTGTTCATCCGGATGTGCCGAGAAATAATTGTCTCTTTCAGTAGCATTGGCAAAGTAATGGTTATCGTCAAGTAAAAATCCCCCACCGTCAAGTTCTTGTCTTACATTAATAAATGCTGATGCAGATTCTTCCCATACAAGAATATCACCATCTTGTGGATTTACAACCTGAAATCCGGCTAGTACCATTGCATCATGACCATGATTAGCCAGTGCAAAGTCAGATGCATGTTTTCCATCGAGTAAATCTGCATTCAGATTCTCAACTTTATGATTGCTGCTTACATAAAATGGAACATTTTCATTGTTAAATATATGAGATGCATTAATTACTCTGGTAGCACTCACATGGACATATTGTGTATGATCATCAGCAGATAATCCTAATAATGATGCATGATATGTTGTGGATGGCATTGCATTCCATGCACCATCGGCATAAATGTATGTCAGACTTTTATTCGTTACATTAACAATCCAACCATCTTCCGGGGTTTCGGATATCCATTCAGTACCATTCCAAGTCTTGATATTATTCTGATAAATATATCGATCATTTGTATCCGGGGTATCTGGTAAAGTATCGACAATGTCAATGACATTTTGTTTCCACATAATTCCGCTGGTTAAAACAGAAGTGAGGAATCCCAGAGTAACTGCATCAGACTCTGTTACAGGAGTTGGAAGTCCGAATATCCGGTTATTCTGCATATTAATCGGACCATTCATATAACCTCCTGCCAACTTTAAGTATACATCATCATGCCGGTGTGGAATACCCCCGATATTATATGTTTCTCCGGCAGGGATATCTATATTGGCAGGTCTGACTCCATATGGACATCGGACTATCCCGTCTTTATAAATATTTAATGCAAATAAAACATCATTAGAATTTTTCGGTTTTAATGCAAGTGTTACTCCTGGATCTGGTGAATATTCACCAAAATCTTCATCACTTCCATATCCATATATTAATAATCCACCACCAATCTCCTTTGTATTCACATTTTTTATCAGATTTGCTACAAATCCTATGGCTGGATAATTAAATCCACTATAACCATGTCCTGATTCGAGGAAGAATTTTGATAAATCAACAATACCTGCGTATGTATCACAATTTAAATTTCCATATAATTTCAGTTTATATTCTCCATATTTTTCCTGAACAGGATGTGATATGAATAAACCATTTGGTACAAATGCATCTTTATCTGCATCTTTAAGCCACAATCCTTCCGTATCATTCCATGCCGTTAGACAATTTCTTTTAACTGGTTTCAATGGATTGATCGTGCCAGTGCCACCACTATTGGTATTTCCTCCATTTATCAGAAAGCAGTTTTCGAAACGCTGCGGAGCATTGGGATCTACTCCAAGGCGAAGTTCACGGGTTGTTGCATTCCACACTAATTCACCATCATAAAAAAGTTGATTTAAAAGACCAGATGCATTTCCACGTTTTATCTGTAAAATATTCTTTGTACATCTGACAGTTTTAAATTTAACTTCAACATCCTGATCTTCTGTAATTGATGGGATATTAACTATATAATTAGATCCTATATCATCTCCACCGTATTTTTCTCCATTGATTTTAACATAATCTATTTCATATCCATCATCTGCCGATATATGTAAATCTACGTTTTGTCCTTGGAGATAATCACCAAAATCCGGATCTGGTGGCGGATATGGAACTACGGTACCCCCTTCTCCGACACCTGATGTATCCACAACATATCCTTTTGCCGGACCGGGTGCAAAATCAACAGTAACGATTTGATCTCCTTGAATATTGTTTAGCCACAATCCGCCAATACCACCATTCGGGACACCACCAAGACTCTGTTCCGAATAAATTGTTGTAGTTCCTGTATTAACATTTTGAACAGTAATTGATTTTGTACGAAATCCATTCGGAAGATCATAACCATTGGAAACAAAAGGTGTTCTCAATGGTTTTGTATCAACATAAAATGAACCTCCTAAAGGTACTGTGTTTGCTCCAATATTTTTAACAGTATTAACTTCATTGCATGGCTCGCAATTATTGCCAAACATATCCTTTGTTTGTTTTATAATTGTTACTGTACTCATAATTATCACCAGATATCCATATTAACAGGACAGAAGATACCACCTTTTGAAATTATTAAATATACATCCTGACGGATCAATGTTTCACCATTCTGGGCATGACGTGCACAATCAACGTATTTTACAGCACCACCATTTCTTTTCCACAGATGTGTAACATCGTATAGATCAGAACGACCCTTCCATGTATAAA
>NZ_DAONKG010000104.1:0-8623 GCF_035406105.1 Methanospirillum sp. | reverse complement strand
CAGATGTGACCTTAAAGGAGCGAAGGCCCTGTATTCTCCTTCTTAGGGAAAACCCGCTCTCCCGAATTCACATTGAAAATATGCTTCGTGCCCATGATGCAGGAGCTGTTATCATGACAGCAAGTCCCCCGTTTTATCACCGGCCGGATGATATCACCGGGCTTGTGGATGCGGTTGTTGCCCGGATACTGGATCATCTGCATATTACGCACTCAATAGGCGGAAGGTGGAGTGGATTTCCATGAGGACATTTATTGAAGAGATGAGAACCAGGGGTCTTGTCACTGACGTGCATGAACCGGTTTCCTCACGATATGATGCACCAAAACGTGCATTCAGTACAGACCGGCTGTTGTTCTTTCATAATCTTGACGGCAGAAAGGCCGTGATGAACCTTGTTGCAAGCAGGGATGCTCTGGCTGTAGCGCTGGGAGTGACTCCCGATGTTCTGGTTCCCCGGCTTGCTTCCTGCCGGTATAACGGAACGCTCGTCGATGCAGGAACTCTTCCGATGCGACCGGTAAATCTTGATGAAATTCCCATCATGGAGAATTACCCGGGAGAGGCGGGCAGATATCTGAATTCAGGTGTTGTGTTCTCCCGGTATGAGGGGGTTGAAAATGCCTCTGTACATCGGATGCTGAAAGCAGGAAAGGATAAACTGGTTGCCCGGCTTGTGGAAGGTCGCCATACACACACCCTTCATAAACGGGCCTGTGCGAATGGAGACCGTCTTCCGGTTGCGGTCGTGATCGGGATGCATCCGCTCGTTCTCTTTGCCAGCTGCAGCCGGGTCCCGGAGAGTATGGAGCTCCCCTTTGCTGCTGAACTCCTTGGCGGGCAGATCCCGGTCTATACGCTTTCAAACGGGGTCAGGGTTCCGGATGCCGAGATCATTCTTGAAGGGTATATCGGCAATGAAACCGCAGTAGAGGGCCCATATGTTGATATTACACGGACCTATGATCCGGAACGGATCCAGCCGGTCATCGAGCTGACCGGGATGTATACCAAACCTGATTTTATCTATCACGGGCTTGTCAACGCCGGAGATGAGCATAAACTTCTGATGGGCGCTCCGTATGAACCCCTCATCTACCGGGCAGTTGCAGGGGTGACCGGGGTGACCGATGTGGTCCTTACCAAAGGCGGGTGCGGGTACCTGCACGGCGTGGTCCAGATAAAGAAACGGACAGAAGGAGATGGGAAGAATGCCATAATGGCAGCATTTGCAGCACACACCTCCCTTAAACATGTCGTGATTGTCGATGGTGATATCAATCCCAATAACCCCTCGGATGTTGAGTTTGCCATTGCAACACGGGTTCGTGCAGATCGGGATACGCTTATTATCTCCGGTGTCCGTGGCTCTTCCCTTGATCCATCACGGATTGGAGACGGCCTGAATGTGAAGATGGGCATTGATGCCACCATGGAACTGGGAAAGGAAGAAGAATTTGTCAGAGCGGTCTGGGAGGACTGATAATGCATCTGACAGCAGAAGAAGAATCGCTCCTGAATGGTGAGGAGGGAGAGACCAGGCAGCAGCTCATGGAGATACTGGTCGGGGTCGGTACAGTGTTTGGTGCAGAAGAGATGGTTCCAATCCGGAGCGCCCAGGTATCAGGAGCGTCATACAAAACGATAGGCGAATGGGGCCTGAAATGGCTTTCAAGTCTTGATGCACATGCCTCCGTTCCTGCAATTCTCAATCCGGTCGGTATGGACCGGATCAGATGGGAGGAGATGGAAATAGATCCTGATTTTGCAACAAAGCAACTCGAGGTAATCTCTGCGTATGAACGTCTGGGTATCAGACTTGAATGCACATGTACTCCGTATTACCTGAACATCACAGAATACGGGGATCATCTGGCCTGGTCTGAATCATCAGCGGTCAGTTATGCAAATTCGGTTATCGGGGCCAGAACAAACCGGGAAGGTGGGCCATCGGCTCTTGCTGCAGCGGTCATCGGAAAAACCCCAAAATATGGGCTTCATCTTATTGAGAACCGAAGGCCGGGGATTCATATCCGGGTGGAAGGTGAACCAAAGGAGGCTGATGCTGCCTGGTACGGGGCACTTGGATCTCTAGCCGGAAAGATAACGGGAAACCGGATTCCACTCTTCTCCGGTATCCGTCCAGGAAGGGATCAACTGAAAAACCTCGGTGCTGCGATGGCTGCAACCGGGGCTGTTGCCCTCTATCATGTACAGGGTATCACCCCTGAGGCCAGGATCTTTTCCTATAGCACCAGGGGGTTAGAGGAAGTACTCATCGGGGCTGATGAGGTTGCATCGCTCTTTACCGGAGAGGATGTGGATGCCATTGCGATCGGGTGCCCGCATTGTTCTCCTGATGAACTGATGACGCTTGCAGATCTTCTCAATGGGTGTGTTGTACACAAACCGGTGTATATCTTTGCAGCACGGGATGTTATCGAACGCGAGTTTGAGTTGGTCAGAAAGATTGAACAATCCGGGGCACGGGTGTATGCCGACACCTGTATGGTTGTCTCACCTGCTCTTGAACGGTACGATCGGATTATGGTCAACAGTGGCAAGGCACTGGCCTATGTCCCGACCATGTGTGGAGCCCGGGCGGTGATTGGGTCTACAAAGGAATGTATCCGTATGGCCTGCATTCCCTGATGTGTATCATGTCAGTCTTTGACAGGATAGTTTAACGTAGTTGTATCCTATACTGAGAAGCAACTGATGCCTGATCCCGGGGAATCATATTACGAGATTTTAAATGTCAGACGGGACGCCTCTTTCGAAGAGATTACGGCATCGTATCGGAAGCTGGCAAAGATCCTTCATCCTGATGTCTGCGATAGTCCCGAAGCAGAGGAACTGTTTAAGTCCATTAATGAGGCATATCAGATCCTGAAGGATCCAAAAAAACGGGAGGCATATGATCTGGCCCTGCTGGAGGCGGATGAATCAGATTATGGACGATATTATAATGGAGGAAGGCGGTACAGAGATCCCCGGACGTGGTATTATGCCCATCTCCATCAGTCATATCACCCTCCACGCCAATCGCCTGAAGAGGAACGGCGAAAAACAAGAAAGTCATCCATTCCCCGGATCCTCCAGGTTATTCTCTTTTATGCAACCCTCCTTATGGCAGTCGTTATTCTCTTCCAGCTCTTTCTCCTTCCCTGGCTGAACGGGATGGCGGCAGCAGAGGCCAGATCAATGTTTGAGGAGGGGAACCGGTGGATGAATGAAGCAGAGTACCAGAAGGCGATAGAAAGTTACGACCATGCCGTCACCCGGCTGCCCGGGTTTGCTGAGGGATGGCGGGCCAAGGGTCTTGCTGAAATACGAAAAGCCGAGGATTTGTCTGAACGGGGACTCAATAATCAGGCAGAGTCATATTACCGGTCAGCAGTCCAGTCATTAAACCGGGCATATCTCTCATTTTCAGATGATGCACAGGTCCTCTTTGGACTTGGCCGTTCCCTTCATGCCCTTGGAAGAGATGAGGAATCAGTCATATATCTCAAAAAATCACTGGAGCTTCGTCCCGGAGATCCAGTCGCAAAGGATCTGCTGAATCAGACCAGGATGAAAACCGGTATTCCGGCAGCATAACACATCCTCCAGCAGAGGAGGAATAGTATCAACATTTCACATCATGGCAGACATATCACCCCGCATGCAACAGTACTATGACCGGCTGAATGCAGGTCTTGCACAGGCAATGGAGGTTGCCCAGGCAGCCAGAAAGACCGGCCTGGATCCCGAGACCTATGTTGAGATCCCGATTGCAAATGATCTGGCAGACCGGGTTGAGGCACAGGTAGGCATTCCGGGCGTCGCCCGGATGATTCGTGAACTCGAGGCAGTCATGTCCCGTGAAGAGGCATCCCTCCATATCGGCGACTATTTTGCGGAGAAAAAGTTTGGAGAAACCACAAAAGAAGAGATCCTTGATCATGCCATCCGGACCGCCATGGCTCTTCTGACCGAGGGCGTCGTCTCTGCACCTATAGAAGGAATCGCCAAGGTTGCAGTAAGGAAAAATGATGACGGAACTGAATACCTTACCATCTACTATGCAGGGCCCATACGGAGTGCCGGAGGGACTGCACAGGCACTCTCAGTCCTGGTCGGTGATTATGTCAGAAGAATCCTTGGTTTGTCCCGCTATATCCCTCGTGAGGAAGAGATTGAGCGGTATATCGAGGAGATCAGGCAGTATAACTCCATTATGAGTCTTCAGTATCTCCCCTCCGAGCGGGAGATCCGGCTTATCATTAGTAACTGTCCGGTCTGTATTGACGGTGAACCGACCGAGAAGGAGGAGGTGTCAGGCCATAGGAATCTGGAACGGGTAGAGACCAACACCGTCCGCGGAGGAATGGCCCTTGTCATTGCAGAGGGCCTTGCCTTAAAGGCACCAAAAGTCCTGAAAAACGTCAGGAAGATGAAGATGGACGGATGGGACTGGCTTGAGGAGATGATTAAGACCCCTGCGGGAAGTTCATCATCAGAGGAGAAAGAGGTTGGAATCCACCCAAAGGATAAATTTCTGCGTGATTTAATCGGAGGAAGACCGGTCTTTTCGTATCCGATGCGGCAAGGTGGATTCAGACTCGTATATGGCCGGTCCCGTAACACCGGGCTTGCAGCAGCAGGTCTCAATCCTGCAACCCTGCATATCCTTGGGGACTTTCTTGCCGTCGGTACCCAGATGAAGATTGAGCGTCCGGGAAAAGCAGCCGGCATCTCCCCGGTTGACAGCATTCAGGGCCCGACCGTCCGGCTTATCAATGGCGATGTGGTCAGGGTGCATGATGCAAAACGTGCACGTGAACTGTCCCCCCAGGTCAGTCATATCATCGATGTAGGCGAAATACTCATCAGTTATGGCGAATTTATGGAGAATAACCATGTTCTTGTCCCGTCTGCATACTGTGAGTCATGGTGGCGGCTTGAGGGAGGAACCAGACGTCCGGCAGATGAGGCCGAGGCCATTGCCCAATGTGAGACAGGATTATATCTTCATCCTGATTACCTCTATCTCTGGGATGATCTCACCGTTGCCGAACTTCGGGCGCTTGCCGATTACATTCATACACACGGATCTCTCGAGAACGGGACCTTAATTCTCCCCCTGAATCCGACGATAAAAGAGCATCTTGAACGGCTCTTATGTGAACATCAGATACGGGATGGGATGATCCGGATATCACCGTGCCAGATTCTCCTGCGATGTCTTGGTCTTTCTCCTGCTCTTGCCTATACCGGTGGCTGGGAGAAGGAACTGCCAAAAACAACCCTTGAAATTGTTCAGCACCTTTCAGGAATGAAGATGCGATCCAAGGCCGGGACCAGGATTGGGGGAAGAATGGGAAGGCCGGGGAAATCAAAACCCCGGGAGATGAAGCCGGCTCCCCATCTTCTCTTTCCGGTCGGTGAAGCAGGCGGATCAAGGCGGTCGGTGCAGGAGGCGACAAAATTCACCTATCAGGCAAACACCGATGGAGGCAACCTGCAGCTGGAGATGGGTGTCAGACGGTGCCCTGCCTGCAAAGCAGAGACCTATCTGAACCGGTGCTCCTGCGGACAGCATACTGAACCGGTGCTTTCGTGCTCCCGGTGTGGCATTGAGGTCCAGGGACCGGTCTGCCCTCAGTGCGGGATGGAACCAGTATCGGTCCGGCAATATACGGTCAACATCAGGCAGATGTTTCAGCAGGCACTGGCAGACCTGGGGATGCGTGAGCGGGATGTGGAACTGGTCAAAGGGGTAAAAGGGCTGGTCTCGCGGAATAAGCCGGTTGAAGTGATTGAAAAAGGGGTTATCAGGGCAGCACACAAGCTCTTTGTCTTCAAAGACGGGACGGTCCGGTTTGATATCATCGACATGCCTCTGACCCATTTCAGACCACGGGAGATTGGTGTCACGATTGAGAAACTGAAGGATCTTGGATATACCCATGATATATACGGTGTCCCCTTACAAAACCCGGAGCAGGTGCTTGAGCTCCCGCCCCAGGACATCCTGGTTCCTGAAGGATGTGGTGATTACCTCTTTTCCTGCACCAAATTTATCGATACCCTGCTTGAGAAAGTCTATGGCCTTCCTCCCTTTTATAATTTAGAAAAACGAAGCGATCTGGTCGGCCATCTTGTCATCGGGCTTGCCCCACATACCAGTGCAGGGGTTCTTGCCCGGATTATCGGGTTTTCAAAAGCGAACGTAGGATATGGCCATCCCTTTTTCCATGCAGCAAAACGAAGAAACTGTTCCTTCGGGGACACCCTGATCGAGGTGTATGAGGACGGGATGCTGCATGAGATCCCAATCCGCCGGTTTATCCTCGAACACATGGATCTCTCCCAGGCGGGGGTGGATGTCCTGGGGACGTACTATGCTGATCCGGTCCGGCCGGCACATGTTAGAAGTGTTGATACCAGCGGTATACCCCATCTTCGCAAGATTACCTCCATCTCCATTCACAAAGCACCTGCAAACCTGATCCGGTTTCAGACCGCACGGGGAAGGACCCTTTCGGTGACCCCGGATCACGCCATGCTCATCTGGGATGTCTCATATCTTCGCAAGATCCGTGCCCTTGAGGTTAAGATTGGAGATGCCGTCCCGATCTGGGAATGCGGGGTGGTAAACAGTGACCGGATTGTAACTATTGATTATGTTCCCTGTGAGGATGAACGGGTCTACTGCCTCACAGTCGATCAGGATCATACGCTGGTTGCAAACGGTATCTTCACCGGTCAGTGTGATGGTGATGAGGACTGTGTTATGCTCCTGCTTGATGGGCTTATCAACTTCTCCCGTTCGTTTCTTCCGGTAACGAGAGGCGGATCAATGGACGCTCCCCTTGTTCTGACCAGTCGGATAGATCCGACTGAGATTGACAAGGAGAGCCATAATCTTGATGTCTGTCCCACATATCCGATTGAGGTGTATGAGACAGCGCTTCGGTACGGGAATGCAAAAGAGGTGGAAAGCCTGGTTGACCGGGTGGAGAGACGGCTCAATACCCCTGCTCAGATTGAGGGATTCTTCTTCACCCATGATACATCAGATATATCAGCCGGGCCGCTTGAGACGATGTATACCCAGCTTGAGTCAATGCTGGAGAAGCTTGACTGTGAGCTCTCTCTTGCCAAACGGATACGGGCCGTTGATGAGCATGATGTTGCAGAGCGGGTTCTTCAGACCCATTTTATCCGTGATCTTCAGGGAAACCTCTCGGCATTCTCAAAACAGAAGTTCCGGTGCACCAGATGTAATACCAGTTACCGTCGGATGCCTCTTGCCGGAAAATGCCGGTGCGGAGGAAATATCATTCCAACCGTCCACGAGGGCTCTGTTAAGAAATACCTCCAGATGTCACGGCAGATCTGTGAAGAGTATAATATTTCAGAGTATACAAGGCAGCGGATTGAAGTCATCGACATGAATATTGAGTCCACATTCGGAGAAGAGAAGGTACAACAGAAGGGTCTTGCAGATTTCATGTAATAATCGTCATAGGTGTGCTCACCTGTCACTTGAAAGTCTAATACTTTATATCTTTTTTTCTGGATGGTAAGAGACCGAAAGGAAATACGGAAAATATACAAATAGGATACACACCAACTTATGTACGTCAGCTTGGTGTGGATATCTTCCATACCTTCTCTTCTTTCAGTTGTGCGGGGATAGCCAAGTGGCCAAAGGCGAACGCCTCAAGAGCGTTTCTCGTAGGAGTTCAGGGGTTCAACTCCCTTTCCCCGCATTCACCTGTTTTCGTGGTCGATTTTAACGGAATTCTCTCTCCTGAAATGCTCGATGTGGCTTTTCGGGAATGGAATAATCAAAGTCAGGATGATGCATAAAAATGTACCAATACCTCATCTCTGTGCCGTAAGGTTTGAGGGGGTGAGGAATTTGGCATGGGTGAAGTTCACAAAATTCTTCAATAGATAGTTCTCTTTCTTTGGCATCAGAAATGGCACTCATTCCAGTTCAACGAAAAATTACGTATGATTTACTCATGCTGTATGATTCAGCCAAATACCACAATGAAATAGCAGATATCCAGGAACTATCGGAAATTAAAAGAAAATATGGTATAATCTTATCAATATCCTGATCAGGGGATACGATCAAATCTATCCAGATTCATCACCTTGACCCATGCCATAATAAAATCCGTGATAAATTTCTCCTCCCCATCTGCACATGCATACACTTCGGCCAGAGCCCGAAGCTGAGCATTTGATCCAAAGATGAGATCCACCCGGGTACCGGTCCATCTGCGTTCACCTGTCCTTCGGTCTTTTCCCTCAAAGAGATCCGCTTTCTCTGACATCTGGCTCCACTCGGTGCTCATATCAAGAAGGTTGACAAAATAATCATTGGTAAGCACTTCAGGGCGTTTTGTAAAGACCCCATGCTGCACCTGTCCGTAATTTGCATTCAGGACCCGCATACCACCAAGAAGTACTGTCATTTCCGGGGCGGTGAGTGTCAGGAGCTGAGCCTTGTCAATAAGCATCGCCTCGGGTTTCATGGGGCCCTCTCCTTTCAGATAATTACGAAAACCATCCGCAACAGGTTCAAGGACTGCAAAAGACGTAACATCTGTCTGTTCCT
>NZ_DAONKG010000103.1:0-8726 GCF_035406105.1 Methanospirillum sp. | reverse complement strand
TAGGAGATTTAACTTGTCATGGAGCCGAACCAAGGTATTATCCAAGATATATATCGTACTAAACTGCTCTAACGAACCTCGTAATTTCCATGGAGAATTGGATTCTAATTTCTCCATTGCTAAAGAAACTACCATTTTAAGATAATTCACTAAGTATTCATCAAATCTTGCATAAAAACTCTGATATTTGATGACTTCAGAATTATTATAGCCCTCATAGCCAGTTAATCGCACATAATGTTGCCATAACTCGCGAAATGTTGGTACCAAATGAAAACTTCGATACGTGAGTAAAGTCATGAGAAATATAACCGGGTGGATTACTCTCAGCCTCTCACAAAATTGGGTCTGATTGGCGGCAACCATTAACTCATCATAAGGGACGAATAATCCATCCCCGTTCTTTGTTTTGAGCCCTTCCCAGGCTTCGATAGGATGCACGACCACTTTGTTGCTAAACTATATAAAGCTAACTCAATCTCTGATCGCGAAAAAATATGAAAATTGAGGTTAAAAGTATGACAAGAGTCGGTTGCTTAAAAGGGCGTGATCCAAAACTGAGATAGATGAATTCTGGTATTTCAAAACAGGGTGCTGCTGCAGATTCTTTTATTCAGCATATCGCGCAAGGATCGTATGCATTCACATGCTGGGATGAGTTTCTTGATTCATTCCCGGTGCCTGTTCTGCTCTGTGATCACACCCTTTCTATTTCGCAGGCAAATGAGGCATTTCTCATCAGGTCAGGGTTTCTGAAAGAGACAATGCAAGGGATGCATTTTCGAAACCTGTCAGTATCCCTTCTTTCTGGTGAGTCGGTCTGGGATGCGGCACTGTCAGGAAGGATAACATCCGGAGTGGCTGAAGTAGTGTTTCCAAAGGGATCAGGATTTTATGAGATTCGTGCCCTGCCAACGATCCCGGAGGGTGCATCAACCCCGGTGATACTCATCTTCTTCATTGAGCCTGACCGTCCTTCTGAATTTCCATCGTACGATTCGATTCGGAGGTCACTCTCACACCAGTGTGAGATTCTGGCAGAACTTGATGGAACCATTCTCTCGATGACATCCGGCCACCGGATTCCGATCCCGGCGGATGTTCTTGGACATAACAATATCCTGAAATGGGATGTACTTGCTCAAAACCCCGCAATACAGGAATTAACAGATGAACCTGGCACTGAGATCCGGTTTATGTATGAAGATACCGGGTCAGAGTGTTCATTTCTCATGACGGTTCAGGTCTGCTTTGTTACTCTTCTCAAGCGTTCGGTTCTGTTTTTGACGGTAAAAGAGCAGATAGTCCCTGTACATGACTCTGTGGGACACGTAGCGGATTATTCTGCCCTCTCTTTAGCACTTGAGCAGCTTGCACATGCACTATCAACAGGAAATTTCTCGCACCGGTTTGAGATTGAAGATCCTGACGAATCGCTGCTTTTTGGTATTACTGCCATCAATTCCATGATGGAGCAGGTGCAGCAGCAGTTCTCCGCTCTGTCTGAAGGCATATCCCAGATGAACTCAGGGTGGATACCTCTCTCCATTCAGGCACCACAGGAAGGCCCGTTTACCGGTATCATTCAGGATCTCAATGGGGCATTAGACAGTCTGCAACTCATGATCGCCACGGTTGAATCGTTTACGATGTCGGTTATGGAAGGAAATCTGACCATGAAAGGGGACACATCCGGGCTGTCCGGGTACTATCAGGCGATGGTTGCCGGCATGAACCAGATGCTGGTCAGACTGAACACTCCCCTGCTTGAAATAAAGCGGGTTGCAAAGTCGTATGCCGCGTGTGAGTTTTCAGCACGCATGGATGAGAATATTGCATATCCGGGTGATTTTGCCAGTATGAAAGAGTCAATGGATTCTATCGGGATCTGGTGTTCTGCGGTTGTGGGCGAGATTGACCGGGTGAGCAGCCGTTATGCCGCTGGTGATTTTACCGCCCATATGAGTTCAAAGCTGCAGGTGTCTGGTGATTTTACAACCATCCGGAGTTCTCTCGATAATATCGGGGTGCAGGTATCAGAGAGTATTACGGTCCTTCGGAATGCTGCTGATGTGTTAACGATTGAGGCTGAGGGGATTAAACGGGAGATTGCCGCGGTCTCCGGCCAGGCAGAGACCCTTGCCGCGTATACCGCTGCAGTATCTGACCGGGCAGCCAGTGTTCAGGAGGAGGTCAGAGAGATGATTGCCAGTGCTGATACTGCTATGCAGGCCCTCTGTGAAATGAATGAAAAGGTCCAGGAGGTTGCACAGACGTCCGCCCGCACCCATGAGATGTCATCCCAGGGTGTGATACATGCAACGCAGAGCAGGGAGGGTATTGATGCAATCTCGGAGGCTGCCAGTTCGGTTGATAGTGGCATATCCCGCATTCATGCAGAGCTCATAAGTATTGAGAAGATCATCCGGGTGGTTACGGATATTGCAAACCAGACAAATCTGCTCGCGATTAATGCCGCAATTGAGGCTGCCCATGCCGGCAGCTATGGGAAGGGATTTGCGGTTGTTGCAAGTGAAGTAAAGCATCTGGCTGTCCAGTCAAAAGAGTCCACAACCAGTATCTCACAGACCCTTACTGCGTTGCATGATACATTTCGTGAGGTCAGAGATAAGGTTTCACAGGTGCAGGAAGAGATTGCATCGCGAAGTCACGCGATCTGTGAGATGGTGCATCTGTTTGAGAAGATGGCCGGTGAGGTTGAAGTGATTGCATCCATGAGCCGGGAGACCGGGGTACTATCACAGGAGCAGGAGAGGAGGATTGCAGATCTGAAACAGCGGGCACGGACGATTGGTGAGCTGATGATCGAGACTGCCCGTGATGCCGGAGCATCAGCACAGGCGTGTGCGTCATCATGCCGGTCTATAGAACAGATATCCGGTCATATTGAGGCAGTCGTCAGATATGCTGAAGAGATTCATGGAGGGATACGTGGGTTTACCGTCTGATTGCTGAATCCGGCATGTATCACCTCATTTTCATCCGGTTCCACCCTCCTGTTCCACCGGATGGCTGCTGAATGAGGGACAAAAGCGTATACGATAAAGACGTGATCAGATCACCGACGAGGGGCAGAATGGTCACTATACCGGAAGAATCCGGTCTGAGATACCGGTTCCTGCCGGATGCCGGCGATATCGTGATCAGGCATCTGGATAATGACTCTGGACAGCGTAACCAGATCGACAGAGATGGGCAGATAATCAGGGTTTTGAGAGAATCTTTCTCACCAGATCCTCGTTTTCATGGAGAGCACATCCCCCTGCTGATTCAGTAAGGAGCTCAGGTATGTCTCTCAGTCTTTGAAGGAATGGCGATTTCAGTCCCTCTTTAAGTGACATTTCGGTCAGGTTTGCATCAGAATATGATGCTGCCGGGCAGGGCTCGAGATCTCCTGACGGGCTGACATGCACAAATCCCCGCCCTGCAGCAAGGCATCCTCCATAATATGCTTCATCTCCGGGGAATCCCAGAAAGAGTGCAGGATATTTCTGGTTCAGGCGGGCAAGGATGCCTGGCAGGTTCTGTTTCTGCTTGTGGGTAAGGACAAGTTCTTCTGTTCCCGGTGTCATCGGGACATATTCAACGTATGAGAAAACGCGGATACTGGCATCAATCATCTGCCTGATGAATACATCACGTGTTACTGTCTCATAATTTGCACTGGTTGTTGTGATTGAGCAGCCAAAGAAGATGTCACGGGATTTGAGATGATGACAGGCGAGGAAAAGCCGGTCAAAGACACCATTTCCTCTTCGTGCATCGGTCTCATCCCGAAGACCCTCCACACTTATCATAGGGACGATATTGCGGCATGATGCCAGGGTGTCAGCGAGTGGTTCATCAATCAGGAGCCCGTTGGTAAAGACAGGGAAGAGAATTGCAGGGTGATTCTGTGCAATGCGGATGATCTCTTCTGCCCGCACGAACGGCTCACCTCCGGCAATGACGATAATGGAGACTCCAAGTGCTCTTGCCTGATCAATGATTGATGTAAGCATGGCCGGGCTCATTTCTGGTTTTTGATTCTCCTTTCGGGCATGCATGTAGCAGCGTGCGCAGGTAAGATTACATCGTGCGGTGATACTGATGATCAGAACTGGAGGGACCAGGAGCCCTTCTTTCTCATGCTTCGCTCGTATGTTTGCTGCTTTTTTCTGGTACCTGAGAATTCTCCCTGCAGGGATGATGAGGGAGGGGGTGCCACCGATTATCCGGATTGCATGATGAATAACCTCACCAATGGTCGAATTGAAGAGGTCACGGTACAGGTCAGGCGGTATGTCCGATGATCCGGCTGGCTTGTTGACCGGGGTATTTTGCTGTGAATATTCACGCCCGGTCATGTATGAGCACCGGAATTCTGAATAATATCCTTCCCTGTCTTTCGTGCCACTGCCCGTACAGGGACGTTCTGTATGTCTGCTTTCAGGAGGTCACCGGCATGAACGGGGGTTCCGGCATGCGGCCAGCCCATACGGACAAGGACGTATTTTTTCTCGTTCGTGTTCATTTTTTCCCTACATGGCATGCTTCTTTCATATTTCTGAACGGTTCTTCCTGCATGATCCCCGTTTAAGCAGGTTCTCCCCGGGCATCCTGATGCCTGGTATTCGTATGACAGGAGGAGATGTCAGCCTACCTGCATTCGACCCGTTTCTACCGGCTGGTTATCAGACTCTTTATGAATGTTTTTCGACCGGTGTGTTCTGATTCAAGTTCGGGGATTATATCGTCACGGGTATGAACGATACGCAGTTGAGTCAGAAAAAAATAATTAATAATTATTCATGTGTGGGATCGTCGTGCTCAATTTTTGGCACGATCTGGTCACATGCCCGCACTGCATCTGCAATTGCCCTGACCGTCATCTCATTTTCAAGGACTTTTCCCTTCTTTTCGCTTTTTCCCTCGACGGTGGCAATAATGTTCATCTCATGATCCCGTGCCCAGTGCCGCATGGTATCAATCGTATGCCCTGAGCCATACTCGGCACAGGTCGCTACCAAAATAATATTCTTCCCTTTCAGCATTTTTTTATGCCAGAGAGAATAGGTCCGGTCAAAAAGGGCTTTAATCTGGGCGCTTACGTCCGAGAAGTAGACTGGCGACCCCATGATGATAAGATCGCTCTGAATCATCTTCAATGCAACCTTTCCAAAATCGTCCTCAATGATACAGTTATCTCTCTTTTTACATTTATTACAGGATCGGCACGGGTAGATGTTCATTTCAGAGATGTTGTACATTTTGTTCTTGTAATCAGGAATCTCCAGGGCTTTGAACTCTTTATCAAATCCCTTGAGTATCATTTCCGTGTTCCCGTTCTTGCGATGACTTCCAATAATGCTGACGATTCTCATCTTCTATACCTCATCGTTTTCTGTTATGAATACTTGTATGTATGTCTGTACTACTATTAGTAATACGTATTATTGATTTATTTTCAATTTTTTTCCACATTTGCAGCAGAATTTTGCATCAACCGGGTTCTGATAGTTGCACGGCAAGCACAATCCCGGAATGGGGGGGTTTAATTTTTCTACAAGGATGGCGATTATTGCTTCAGACATCGAGTTTAGGTCATGTTCTGCAACATAGCTTTCAAGTGCATCCTTTAACTCAACTGGCATGCGAAGGGATACACTGGCATGACTTTTTGGTTTTGTCTTCGCCATGTAATACAATTATTATTACCACATGTATTAATATTTGCATTGTGATGGTGCTGTAGTCTCACAATAGAAATCCTGCGTATCTAATGGTATCTCAACAGTAAATCCTGAAGGCTATAGAGTATCTATACAAAAGCACTATCTGATACTCAGGGGATTATTCATCATGCCAGCCGACGTTCTTGTCCGTGGCACCGTGGTTGAACAGTATTATTCATTTTTCTCTCTTGATCCTCCCCCCGGTGGTGAATAGCATGTGTCGAATCCATTCTGCCAGCCGGTATGTGGGCTTCTCAGGAAGCAGGATAGTATCGGTTAATGAAAACCCTCATTTTCTCATGCATTCAAGGATCTGATTCCGGATTATCGCCCCTATGCATCCGGAGTATTGAGAGAGATGAGATGGTATATCGGGAACCGTTTCATCAACTGATACAAAGAACCATGCCTCATCTTCACGGATGAGGAGAGCACAGGGTCTGACATGTATCATTCTTCCCTGTTTTCCTGCCCATGAATGTACGCTAACAACCGGATAGATCTCTCTATCCGAAAGTACAACCGGCTCCAGGATTCTAATCGTATCATCCGGATTCTGCATCCATCTTCCCTCCTGATGTCACCGGCCTATTCAGAACCTCTGGAATGATTATCCTGCAGAGATAGACAAGGAGAGCGAAGGGGTACATAAACAGGGTAACCAGCCTGAGGTGACCTACGAGGACTCGGTCATGAAAATCCGGAGTAATGCAGATGTCATGTTCTCCCGGAAGAAATGGAATAATTGCCTGGATATACCCATACATCATCCCGGTCGTACAAGGATCACCACACCCGATCCGTGCATGACAGATGAACATATCAATTCTGAAATGTCTGATGATTCGTCTGCTGCCCTGAAAGATTACCGGGATCCATCTCATTCCGGATAGGATACCCCGTTCCTCTGACTTCTCCTTTTCAGGTTCGGTATCCTCCTCCCCTGGTGTCGGTATAGAAAACGAAAAAAGACGCCTCCCGCAAATGCTCGTCTCTCCTTTTAAGGCTCCATCATAGAGAAATACAACCCCGAAGGGTCCAAATCCCACTTCGCTCTCACCACACAGCCTGGCCTCATCCCGTTCTGCTGCAAGAGAGATTTTCAGCGGTATTGTGTAGAGAATTCTCAGTACAATCAATATAAAAAGAATTATGCCGACCGTGACAAGTTGATCACCAGTCGGATGAAACATAGATCCTCAATTATTTTTCTTCTTCAGTTGTGCTGGCCGATGCCGGCTTTTTCTGCTTGACCAGCTCGATGACCTGGGGCACGAGTGATTCGCTCAGTGCAGTTATCACCTGGGCTACCGGGTTCTCTTTCTTTAAAGAGAAGACCTGGATTCCTTCTGCTCCTTTGATCTCCTTATGGGCAACCAGAAGAGCCATCGGTTCTACTCCTCCGCCACCTCCGGCACCACTGCCATCCCCTTCTTTTCCGTTCCCGCTTCCTGCTCCGAATGCGATTCCAAATCTGGTTACCGGAATGACAACCTTATCTCCCAGATCGATCGGATCTCCCATAACCCGTCTGGCCGAGATGAGATCACTGATATTTTTTGATGCTTCGGCGAGGACTTCTTTTGTTGTCATGGTAGAGAGAGGATTTTGTAAGGTGATAATGGTATGGTTGCATGATACAACCAGTCTTATTGCATGATAGTTCAGATTCCTTCGTCATATAGAAGTGAGTACTCGCTGCGTACCAGGATGGAAAAATAAGAGATAAGAAACAGGCTGATGAGTCACCCGATAATCCATCCAGAAACCGGGATGCATCCACGTATTACCTAAACCAGGAAAAACTGGTTTTTTGTAGGTTTTTCCTGTTTCAGGCACCCATATCATAGAGTTGTGAGTAATACCGTGATGTCACCATGACGATGTACGGAGCAATAATAAGGTTGATTAGGCCTCCAATTACCGGTATTAAACCGATTACTGCATATATTACGAATAAGACAATGAAGAGCACGATAAGGGCAATGATGTACTGGACCCATCCTATCTTTCCAATGGTGTTGGTTATCTCACCAAATGCAAATGCTTCTCCCATGCTACCGGTTCTGGCAAACCGTACCATACCAATGATTCCAAACAGGGAAAAGATGAAGGCCACAACCATGAAGAGAATCAGGGATAAACCAAAGGTAGCCATCAGCATCCCGAAATAGGCAAGTGGATTGTCTACATTCATCCCGAGCATTGCTATACTCCCAAATCCTCCACTAAGAGAGAAGGTGGCAATTGCTATGATGAGTGGGATAATCATATAAACTATCTCAATAATGATCATCTTGATTCCATCAATAAACATGCCAAGATAATCACCAGGTTCAGGAGCAGGAGTAGTTCCCTTCATAACTCTGAGTGAATATCCCATAATCAGAGGGAAGATTATCGATGAGATAATAAGAATAATCCATCGCATCCATTTACCGATTAATCCCTCATTCGCGTAACCAAATGAGTCACTGAGTAATTCGCTGATTCCCATGTATGTACACCTCTGTGAAGATATGAAAGAATCGGCGTTTTGGTATTTATGTGTGCTGTATGATGACTCATGAGGAGGGTGATTCCCGGTGGCGATAGCCATCAGCATCATGACCGGTTTTCTCCAGGGATGTCCTGACGTCAGTACCATGGTTCAATCTGGTGACAATGGGTACATTATCAGACCTGTAATGGGATAGGCCGTATCCTGGACGTTGAAAATGTCGATTACCGGAGGGGGTGGCGGTCTCATGTGTCTTCCAAATGACCTTCCCGGTGGTTGCCAGGCCAGGATCACGAATAGGAAAAAGGAGTGAAGGAGGAGGGGATCTGACCCCCTCTCACCAGGTCAGAAGAATACAGCGGCGCATGTTCTGACCTTAAAAATCGGTCATGATTCTGAATTGATCGATCTCTTCCTTATTGAGCTGCTCAAGGAACTCCTCGGCAGCATGTCTGACATCCTTACTTGCAGTGATTGCTCTCCCGACCACG
>NZ_DAONKG010000102.1:0-8739 GCF_035406105.1 Methanospirillum sp. | reverse complement strand
GATCCGGACCATACCCACAGGTTTTTCGCTGTTTCTATATGAGAATTGGGAGACGAAACCGATACAATGAATGCTGATTCTGATGAACCTGACGGCCCTCTTGTGTCCTGTACACCACCTGTTGTAATGGTTGTTGTACTTCGGGTGATATCCGGATACGAATGAGAAACTCCTCCTGACTACGAAGTATTATGTGGTACGGTCAGCGATTATAGGGGAAAGGAATACCCTTTCCCGATTTTCTTCTCATTGTTCAAAATTGTGAGCACAGATATCTGAAACCCGATAATCAAAAAAAGATATGTCATTCCCTCAGTCGGATGATAAATTTCTCATGTCATGAAGGATGATTTTGAAATGATTGGTAACGCCATTCAGAACCTGTCACCGTGTGTCCGCTCACGTGATCCTTTTCAGGTAATCAATTCCGGCATACACAGGAGTGCCTGGTTTCAGGTATATTAATTCTATCTCATCTGGTCCACGTATGGTCCCCAGCGAGATCCCTTCATCATTATCAGCAAGATTATTTTCAGCAATATACACATTCGTGCCATCTGGACTCAGTACGCCTGTGATGACCTTTTGCGTCTCTTCTTTCATTGGTTCCTTTTTAATCATATATCCCATAAAAACCCGGTCGGTCTGATTGGTAATATGAATGAGGATAGCTAAAAACCCCCCTTTCGTGATCGTAAGTTATAAAGTATTTATAAATCCCAATTTGTTGGAAGGGGGTTTTTAGCTATCCTCGAATGGTTAATGTGCCGTCCGGATACTCGATGTATCCGAGATCTTCCCAGTAACCGACCGCGGAACTACTCCAGTTCCCAACAAGATTTGGAATCTCTGCTGCTGATATACTGGTAATATTACAAACCAGGACGATCAAGAAGACGAGGAGAACGAACCATCTGCCCTTCATGACAGATCATTCGAAAAACGGGTTCATAAAGGTATGGATGGAAGAGGAGAAGAAACAGGCCATTATTGTGTATGATATCTGTAACTATTGTAATATTAACCGGGATTTGTCCGGAAAAGGTAGTACATGATTATTCTTGTATCGAAACCCATTCCTCCTTTATATGGTGATATCGGAATATGTGTCCATTCACGTATGTTCTTAAAAATATGCTCCTTGGGTCGCTTGTGATATCCTTTTATGCCGCTTAATCATCCGATGAGCCACTCAAAGGCGATATTTATGAATGTCAAGTACGAGATGGGTATTGCGGGGATTACTGATGACCTCGATCTGGAATGATGAATTTTCATTGCCGACGTGCCTGACTCTCCTGAATTCCTTGAAAAAAAAGAGTATGGTATGTAATTTATCCTTCTAACTCTGGTTTTTTAGGCTCAATAATAAACCTGCAGTGATCATTACCGGCGGAATAACATTCAATTTCGGTTATTCTCACAGGCCCTTTGAGAAAATTTGAGAATATCGCAGATAAAACGCCGATATCAAAGGAGCACGCTCCATGACCAGTAACAGGCAGATCCTCACACTCAAAACAGCCCTGAACCGTAAGAGCAATCGGATCAGACCCGCTCAACGTTACCGACCCAAGACCATGGACCGACCAGAATTCATGCATAGCATGTACCATCTGTGAGAGGTCAGGATCATATACTAAAGGCACAAGAACCCTGCCAATCTCCCATCCGGTTCGTTCAAGGACCGGATCAATATTAATTCCAAGAGCCATTGCCTCTGTTCGAAACACCCGGACTCCCCATCTGAAAAATGATGCAATATCTCCCGGCTCAAATGGAAGTGCGGCTGATTTTTCAATATTTTCCTCCCTGACCACTGCATGACGGTCAAGATTGGTAAGCCGGCCGATGGGGGTAGAAGAAAGTGTCAGGATCTTTTTTCTATTGTCATCCGGGTCAGTTTGTGATGCAATCAGCCCGGTGGATATGAGATCATGCACATGCACTGATATGGTCGATTTTGCCCTTCCGCAGAGGGAGACGAGCTCATCAAAGGAATAATCCCTCTCCTGGAGCAGCTCCAGAATCCTTTTCTTAATCTGGCTGTCGACTGCCATAACCCGATCCCGGGATGAATATAACCGGATGTCCTCATCACCGGTTCGTTCGCCATCACCACGCTCTGCCACATACAGATCTTATCCGGAAGGTTCATATTTGTTCGCATACAATAGAATGTTCGTATCATTACTAACGAGTTGAACTATGAACGCACAGGCATACAAACTGGCTGAAGGAGTATACTGGGTCGGGACCCTTGACTGGGACCTTCGTTCCTATCACGGATATACTCTTGACGGAACGACATATAACGCATATCTTCTCTTTGGGGAGAAGATCGTTCTGATTGACAACGTCTACCCCGGGCACAGTGCACAGATGTGGGGCAGAATTGCGGATGCATGCAGTCGTGAAGGACGGGATCTCCATATCGATATCATCGTCCAGAACCATGTCGAGAAGGATCACTCCGGAGCCCTGGCAGAGATTCATAAAAAATTCCCTGATGCACCTGTCTACTGCACGGAGATTGCAGAAAAGGGGCTTATAAGGCATTACCCAGTCTTACAGGGTGCAGAATTCAGGCATATCAAAACCGGGGACACCCTTGACTATGGGAAAAAGACCCTGGCATATGTTCAGGCTCCCCTTCTTCACTGGCCTGACTCAATGTTCACGCTCCTTGTAGAGGACGGAATTCTCTTCCCGAACGATGCATTCGGCCAGCACCTCTGCTTCTCAAAGCGTCTTGACCGTGAGATTCCTGAGACAGTTCTCATGGATGCGGCACAAAAGTTCTATGCAAACCTCATCGTCCCGCTTTCAGGCCTCTTCCTAAAGAAAGCAACCGAACTGACAAACCTTGATCTCATCAGCAAAGTGAAGATGATCGCCCCCTCGCATGGACAAATCTGGACGGATCCATCAAAGATTATCAATGCATACCTTGGCTGGGCTACCGGGACGCTTATGAAGCAGAAGGTAACCATCGTCTATGACACCATGCATGGATCGACCCGGATGCTTGCCCATGCTCTGGCTGAAGGGGTCATGGCCGGTGGGTGTGATGTGAAGATCTTCAACCTGCACGAGGATGAGCGGTCAGAGATTGTAAAACACATCCTGGAGTCAAAGGGCCTGATGATAGGTATTCCAACCATCAATGACATGCCCTATCCAAGCATCGGAGACCTTATCTATTACCTGAAAGGGCTGCATTTTGAACGGACCGGTGAACGCTATGCAATGACTTTCGGTTCAATGGGCGGAAAAGGCGGTGCTCCGGCCATGATTGCAGATGAACTGAAAACAGCAGGATTCAATGTAACGAAGACCATGGAAGTCGTATTTATTCCCGATGCCAATGAACTGGATCAGGCATTTGATACCGGTCTTGAGATGGCAAAAGCAATAAAAGGATGAAGGGGATTCCAGCCTGATCCCATCTTTTATTCTGCGGTTATATCCTCGAAGGTATATGACGCATAGATCATCCCCAGCATCTCAATATCAGAATCGGAGGATGTGCATACCACTGCCGGTTTCTGATGAACAAAAGTCATGAGAATATCAGGATTTGGTTCTCCACTGAATGACTCATCCACATCGGTCTGGATGATAAACCGGTACGGATCCAGATTTCCGAAATAGAAATCCTTATACTCTTTTGCCTGCTCAGGGGTTGCATTGTAGGCCCAGTCTGCTGCTTCTGCAACAGTCACATCAACAGGAATCCACCCGTATTCGGGGAGATAAAACTCTGCCCAGAAATGAGTGCCCTGATGTCCTGGCACTATCTGATACCCGCCAGGTGCCCGTGCAGGAATGCCGACTGCCCGGCATAATGCTGCAAAGTAGGCACTCTGCGTCCCGCAATCGCCAAATCCGGTATTATGCATAAAGTCAGACTCAGGAATGGGCATAGCAGCAAAGTAACTGTGGGGCACATTGCTGTAGGGAAGTGTATTCAGGATATAGTCATAGATGAGCCGGGCCTGTTTATACGGATTGGTTTCATCTCCCACGATATCATGTGCACGTGCTGTGATTTCCGGAGTTATATTAATATTTGGCTGACTTTTCGTATACCGCAGATACAAGGGATCTGATGTATCGTACATCGGTATTGTTTCAGGATCCAGATCCAGAATCCGGGGGCTTGTGGTCCATGAGACATTCACCGAGACGTTCAGGAAATCATCCCTGAATTTTTCAAGAGGTATCTCCAGATACACTTCTCCGATGGTACCCGTTGTCACCGGTCCGGATACGACATATTCTTCCGGCTGAACAGAGAGCACCTGAACATCTGACTGGCTGTCGATACTGACCGGAAGCGGATACCAGATCTGTAGTGTTCCGGTATCAGGAAGCTGGTCCCGGGGTATGCTTAGAACTCCCGTACCACGGAAGGTATGATTCTGATACAGCGGGTTCTTCTCATCCCGTGGAGCGCTTATATACGGTGAGATCTGATCGAAAAACGGTGATTCGCCAAGCTTTCGGGTGTAATTTTGGCTCAATGTCTTGTTATGATATTGAATATTTCGCGCAATTCCTTCAAAATAATAGACCTGTCCGTCAGACTCAAACTGGATTGAGGCTCCCGGCTCCAAAAATGCCTCCCGTTCATCTGCGGTAAAGTTTGGAAATGCCGTTTGAATGGTCTCATCAGCAGCGGTCCGGTTGAGTGTCATCTCAGCAAACATCCAGCTTATTCGTTTCGCCTGACGGAGAGCTTCTTTCTTTTTTCCCCCGTTCCCCTCCGCGGCATATGCTTCTGAAGCATTCATAAACAAATGATATGCCTGTTCATAGGACCCCTCTGACACCGCATCTTCTGCCTGAAGATAAAGGGTGTCCCCTGGTATTTCAGAGGCACCCATTACCCATACCGGAACTCCTATCAAACCCACGAGAATGCATGCAATCACACACATCCGGTTCCTGTGACTCACTCCCATAGACAAGGTATATGTGATACAATCATTAAATAATGTTTTATTTTAAAAAATCACCAAGAAACCGGCAATTTGGCTTTTCAGACTATCACCGGTTCATTGGTTCTCCAGGATTTCAGCACGAGATTTATATCTGATGTCACCGACTACTCTCCATGCTCACCTTCATCCTGCTTGGAAGACTGACAAATCTTGCCGTTGAACAGACCCGTGAACTTGAGGATCGTGACCGGCGGGCGGCTGAAGTTATCAAAAAGGCCGGAGGGAATCTGGTCTCCCTGTATTACACCTTTGGCCAGTACGATTTTGTTGCGATCATTGAGGCCCCGTCGCAGGAGGTCATGGGACTTATTCTCCTTGAGATTGGCCGGTTTAGTACAGTCAGTTCTGAAACTCTGATGGCACTGCCCCCCGAACAGATGTATTCGCTGATCAAAAAACTACCCTGAATTTTCGTCTTGTTGAGTTATCTCACGATTATTAGGGAGTGACGGTATGTCACGTCTCATTTCAGCACTCGTACCTGCAGGTGATACCGGAAGAATACATCAATATCATGAGTGATATATAAGTGTGGTACAGATGGTTTCAGACATCGGGTATCTGGTTGGAGCAATCGGAACCTTTTTTGCAATCCTGGATCCGTTCGGAAACCTTCCGTTTTTTATCGCATATACCAATACATTAAGCGCACAGGTCAGGAGAAAGACGGCTCTGATCCTGTCGGCATTCATCTTCTTTGCAATGGCGATATTTCTCTTTTCAGGCCAGATGGTTTTAAATTTTTTTCACATCTCTCTTCCGGCGTTTCAGATTGCCGGAGGTATCATTCTCTTTGGCGTTGCCCTCTCAATGATGAGCGGGACCCATACCATTACTATGAACCGGGTTATCTCTGATACCGGAAAAGAGATGCTTCTTGAGAGGAATGAATCGATTTTGCCAAAGATAATCGTCCCGCTTGGCATCCCGCTCTATGTGGGGCCGGGATCTATCGCTGCTGCAATTCTCTTTGGGAGTAATGCACCAACCGAGACTGCCTTCCTCGGAGGGCTTCTTGTTATTCTCGTTATTGTTATCTTCATTACCGTGTTGAACCTGAGCTCGGATGTTATCGGAAAAATCCTCGGAAATCAGGGGATTGAGATCCTGGTCCGCCTGATGGGACTTATCCTTGCAGCGATAGCAGTCCAGCTGACTCTTGAGGGAATCACCGGAGCGATAACAACCATGATCCTTCCGTCTCTCTCTGGATAATTACCGCTTGATGACCATATCATCCATACCGATAATCACATCTGAAAACTGAGGTCCATTATTCCTGATAGAGAGCCGCTGCTCAAGGGAGGTGTAGAGATCGGCGGCAAAATGGACCAGTGCCAGTTGTTTTGCCCCTGCCTCTTGTGCTAGACGAACTGCTACTTCAGGGTTTAAATGAGGCCATCCCGGGTTTTCCTGCCCGGGAAGGTAGGCACATTCGGTTATCAGCAGATCAGCTTCCTTCCCCAAAGTCAGAATACCATCACAGGCCCCGGTGTCGGTGCAGAATGCAATAATCTTTCCCAAGTTAAACCGGTACCCGAAGACCGGCTGGGTATGGACCAGGAAAGCAGTTGTGACCGGAAAACCACAATCATTTCTCCCTTCTGCAAGTTCGGTGATGGTGACCGGAAATGGTAGTTCATGTATCGGGATGGTGTAGGGATATCCGATAAAATCAGCAAGTTTTTGTACACCGGGCGGGCCATAGATGGAGAGCCCCCTCTCGAACCTGCACCTGGCCAGGGTATGCAACCCGGATATATGATCCAGATGAAAATGGGAGAAGAATAAGAAGGCCGGTTTATCTATGACCGGATACCTCTCAGGTATCTTTGAAAATCCCTCACCGGCATCGAGAATGATGAAGTGGTCAGGGGTGTCAATGGTGATACAGGTGGTATAACCGGTTTTGGAGGTGTACCATCCGTTTGTTCCGAAAAAGACCAGAGTGATTTCGCTCATGCTGTCATGAGTATATCAAACCCGTAAGCAGATATAAGAAGTGATCATAAGTTTTCCAGAAAAGAACAATAAAAAACTAAATAATATTCTTGTGATTTTATATATCCTATTCAAAAAATAAAATCAAAAAACCCATATAGGGTTATGAGAAAATAAACATTCAATGAATAAGCCAATATTATCAAAAGTTTATTCATTCATGAATTGTAACAAAAGTTATTATATCGCTTTTTTCATCCTCTTCAATGGATGTGTTTATTGCTTCCTACCAAGCGAGAATAACCAGAAGGATGATTCATATCACCAAATAGAGGAGTTGTTTCTGGATTCAAATTTCAGATGTAATTTTGAAGAGGATATTTACAATAATAAATCTGTTTTGGATAAATCTATTGAATATAACAATATTGGATATGAGTTATTTATTTCTGGTGACAAGGAAGGAGCATTGAATTACTTCCAAAGAGCAAAGAATGAAGATACAAATAATCCGGTGGCCCTATCTAATTATGCCTTGGTGTCGGGATCACAATTGGCGTTATATGATGTTTGTGCCATTGATACCCAATATGGAGCAAAAATCACTGTGATAAACGCCCAGAATAAATTAATGCAAGATATCGAAAATATAGAATAAATATAATTGGTAAAAATCTCAAATGAGATTAAAAAATCCGTTGATGTTACTCATGATAAGAAAATTATATAGAGATATTTCTTGCAAATTGTTTATCACGAGTAAAAAATACCCTTCGAGATCTTCTCAAATAGAAAAAAGTGAAATCTATGTTATTTCTTAATATCTCATCTAAAATTAAAAAAATATTCATTTCTCTCATTTTTATTTTCACATTTGCTACACTACCAGTATCAGGTTTACTTTCAGAAGATTTAGCAATACAGGGTAATTATTTTGAAAAAAACGGAGAATATGAAAAAGCCCTCGAATGCTATAGTCAGGCAGCAGCCAATTCAGAAGATAAAATTTATAAATATGATCAAATGAAATTAAATTTAGAATATCAATTAGGGCGCTACAAAGATGCAGAAAAGACTCAAAAAATTATTAATAAAAAAACTAGTGGTAATGAAAACTGCTATAAGGGCTTAGAATTTTATGGAACTTTTGCTAGAGGTATATCATTAATAAATTCTTATGACCTAGACGAGGCAATAAAAGAGTTTAAAAAAGCTTTAGATTACTGTCCTTTTGATACTGATACACAAATTTTAATTGGCTATTTAAGGGCAAAAAAAGAGGGCAATGATGTTGCACTGAAATATCTTGAAAACCAAAACCTCATCAGCGGGATATTGTGGAAACAAAAAGGTGACCTTTTAAGAGATATGCTTCGCATTGAGGAGGCAAAAAAAGCGTATCAGGAAGCATTAAAAAGAGACCCTGAATTGGATGAGGCAAAAAAGGAATTAAATAAACTCAATAAAGATCTAGATGAATCATCAAAAAACCAACAAACTCAATCACAAGAAGAAAAAATTCTCCCAATTAATAAGGAAAGACCCACATTTAACAATCCATCTTTTTCTCAAAGCATAAGTAATTATATTGATAAATTAACTCCTTCATCGATTCAACAAAAACCAGATAATATATCTCAAAGGGAAAATTATGAATTAAAGGAGATTTCATTTAGAGAAACTTTTGATGAGATTTCCGTCCCTGCTGAAGCCGTTGAATGGAACCAAAAGGGTGTGAAAGCATATAATCAAGAAAATATTAATTATGCCATCGAGTGTTTTGATAAAGCAT
>NZ_DAONKG010000101.1:8216-8773 GCF_035406105.1 Methanospirillum sp. | reverse complement strand
CCGGTTAATAAGGGCATGCATAAGATCAGGTGCAGCAGGAGTCAGAGTGCCCGGATCTCCCCCATAATCCGCAGGGCCATAGTTGCCGGTCACATGAACGGTAAGAACCGGTCGTGGTCGCTCACTTGCATGACGGGAGAGAAAAAGAATGCGGTCAGCAGTATGAGGAATGGCCGGGCCATGCAGGAAGATGAGTCGTTCATCTGCGTACCAGTGCCTGATATACGGAAAGGCTCTTGTATCCTGTTGAATAAGATTGCAGAGTTCCTCATGAATCAGAGAGCCTGCAGGGTCTTTGCGTGAACTGATAAGGAGGGTACTTGGATTGATATTATCTGGTGTCATTATGGGTAACTTTGAGCTATATCCTTTATCCTTTCATTTACAATTAATATTTATGGATTCTGAAAAGATAAAATCGATTTTTAACTCCGAAGGAATCACAACAGAGATTACCTGTCCACAGGCGTTTCTGATCTCTGAGAAATACGGGATACCAAAGATGGATATCGCAACATACTGCAATGTCAATAATGTTAAAATTCGTGCATGTCAAC
>NZ_DAONKG010000101.1:0-8206 GCF_035406105.1 Methanospirillum sp. | reverse complement strand
GCAATACTCACTCTATAAAGATACGAGCATGTCAACTTGGCTGCTTTAAATGACGCGCTTTTTATCAGTCATACCGGTTGATAGTGCACGGCAGATCCTCGCGGGACTTGCAAGGACAATGCCGGAGAAGACAGTTACCCTTGAAGAATCACTGGGGTATGTACTTCGTTCTGATATCATTTCTGATATTGATATCCCCGGGTTTGACCGGTCTGTTGTGGATGGGTATGCCGTCTGTGCAGCAGATACTATCGGAGCAGGAGAGAGTATCCAGGCCATGCTCAACCTGATCGGCCATGTGGAGATGGGGGACATCACATCCAAAGCGGTTATTCCCGGAACCTGCATGTATATTCCGACCGGCGCATTTCTTCCACCCGGAGCTGATGCCGTGGTTATGGTAGAGTATTCTGAACAGATAGGAGATGATGTCTTCATCTCCAGACCGGTTGCAGTCGGGGAGAATATTGTCCGGAAAGGCGAAGATTTCTCCAGGGAAATTCCGGCTCTCCTTGCAGGAACCCGTATCACTTCACGGGAGATGGGTGTTCTGGCTGCCTGTGGGATGCATGATGTCCCCGTCTCTTCAAAACCCACAGTTGCAATCATCTCAACCGGAAATGAGATCGTCCCCGTACAGAATGTTCCAAAATCTGGACAGATCCGTGATGTAAATACATACCTGTGTGCTGGTTTCATTCAGGAATCAGGTGGCATTCCGATTATCATGGGCATTGTCCGTGATGACAGGCAATTGCTTGAGCAAGTCCTTCATAGGGCGGTAGATGAGGCTGATATTGTACTCATTTCCGGTGGCAGCTCGAAAGGAGAACGGGATATGTGTGCAGATATCATCGCCGGATCCGGGGAGATGCTGGTTCATGGAATAGCCCTTTCTCCAGGAAAACCTACCATCATTGGAAAAATAAAAGAAAAACCAGTTATAGGTCTGCCCGGACACCCTGCTTCAGCCTATGTGATCCTCTATGCCCTGGTCAGGGATCTCATCCATGTAATGACCGGAGAGAAACCTAAAAAAATCAGCGTGTCGGGGGTTCTGACTGCTCCGGTGCCATCAGCGAAAGGGCGGGAGGATTATGTCCGGGTTGTGTATCAGAATGATACTATCACACCGGTATTTGGAAAATCAGGCCTTACAAATACTCTTATTTCTAGTGACGGATTGTTATGTATTCCGGCATCATGTGAAGGGTATGAGAAAGGAACACGGGTATCCTTTGAGCCCTGGAGTATTGCATGACTGAACGGTTTTTCCATCTTCAATCCTTATCAGAAGGGCTGCAAATTCTCAAAGATCGGTTTTTATTCGAGTCCGGGGTAATCCGGATACCTGTTCAGGATTCGTATGGACGGGTAACTGCCCATGCAGTATATTCCCCCCTCTCCTTTCCGGCAGGTCATCTCTCGGCAATGGATGGAATTGCAGTCAGAGCAGCAGACACTCATGGAGCCACGGATCAGAATCCGGTTCTGATTTCAGATTATGCACGGGTAAATACGGGAAATCTCATTCCTCCCGGATATGATGCAGTCATTATGATCGAACATACCGAGGAGGCTGATAGAGGATTTATTATCCGCTCTCCTGCGTATCCCTGGCAGCATATCCGGCCGGTCGGGGAAGATATCGCGAAAGGTGAGATGGTACTCCCCGGTGGTCATACCATCCGGTCAGGAGATGTCGGAGCGATGGCATCATACGGTATACAGGAGGTTGATGTCCTCTCTCTCCGGGTCGCCCTGATTCCGACCGGAAGCGAGATAGTGCCCCTTGGTTCAGATCCAAAACCCGGTCAGGTTATTGAGAGTAATATGCTCATGGCCGCTGCCGAGATCAGATCGACCGGGGCGGATGTGACACTGTTCCCGATTATTCCTGATGATCCGGATCAGATCAGATCGGCGATATCAGAGGCCGTCATGTCACATGATCTTGTATTGATATCAGCCGGCTCTTCAAAAGGGACGAAAGATTATACCAGCCGGGTTATCAGTGAACTGGGAACAGTCTTTGTCCATGGTCTTTCAATAAAACCTGCCAAACCGGTCATATTTGGGGATATATCAGGAAAACCGGTTATCGGAATGCCAGGGTATCCGATCGCCTGTCATACCATCCTTCGGGAGATCATCAGACCGGTCCTTTCATGGTATGGTCTGTCCGTAAAGGAAGAACCTGTTATTCAGGCACGGCTTTCATCTCCTCTTTTTTCTGATATAGGCGTTGATGAGTTTGTTCTTATCACCGTTGGCAGGGTAGCTGATACCTGGGTAGCGGTTCCCCAGTCCCGGGGATCTGGAATCCAGATGAGTCTGGTCAGATCAAACGGGATTTTGTCCATACCTTCTTCAAGTGAGGGATATGAGGCAGGATCTGCCGTTTCAGTCAGGGTTACATCATCGGTACATGAAGCTGAACAGACCATTCTGATTAGCGGCTCTCATGATCCGGTCATCGATCATCTCTCAGATCTTGTCAGAGGCTTTGGAATCATCCCTGCATCAGTCCATGTTGGGAGTATGGGAGGCCTTATGGCATTAAAACGCGGGGATTGTCATCTTGCTCCCATGCATCTCCTGTCAGATGACGGAGAGTATAATATCTCATTTCTCAGGCGATATATGCCCAATGAGGATCTCGTTCTCATCTGTGTTGCAGAGCGGGAACAGGGGATAGTATCACGAGAGGGACTGGGGTTTGAAGCGATAACAACACACCGGTTTGTAAACCGGCAGAAGGGATCAGGCACCCGTATCCTTCTTGACCATATGCTGAAAGAGAAGGGAATATCTTCTGAATCCATACAGGGGTATGCCCGTGAAGTGACGACTCACCTTGCCGTCTGTCTTGCGGTTATGGCTGGTGATGCAGATATGGGAATGGCGGTCAGTTCTGCAGCAAAAGCATATGACCTCCCGTTTGTTCCGGTCGCTACAGAGCGATATGAACTGGTTATGAAGGCTGCAACATTTGCATCTGATGTCAGGGTGCAGACCCTCATCTCCTGTATTCAGTCAGATTCGTTTAAAACCCTCTTATCCCGCCTTGGAGGGTACAGAACCGGTGAAACCGGCGTGATCAGGAGGCTATCTCCTGCCTGATTTTCTCGGAAAAGGTGCCAGGTACACAGGTATTCACATAGGAATAGAGAAGCCGGATTGCCCGTTTCTCCGGTTCACCTCCACACCGCATCACAAGATCTCCATGATGGCGGATAAGGGCGGCGAGCTCAGGATCGGTCGTGAGAACAAATCTGGTTGCATGGACAGTCGCCTCGATGATATTATTCAAACCACGATGCACCGGGACTGGAAGTGCCGGGACGATATGTGCATGGATCGGTTCAAGATGAACAAAGATCTTTTCTGCAGTACTATGCTCCACTGATGCGGCAAAGACAATCCAGTTCTGGACACCCCGAAGGCGATGAATGGTGACGTCACCGATTCTTTCTTTGATAAAAGAATCCCCGTCAGGATCCTCAAATGCGGTTTTTACAAAAAGAACCGGATCATGAGAGATGTGAGCAACCACCCATCCGTCTCGGATAATATTGCGCGCCGTATGACTGGAACGGAATACAATCATCGAGAGATGATCATTTTTTCTGATAATCCCCATCGGTGCTGCATTATCACAGGTAGAAACAATTACCTCATTGATTCCTTCGGTGAATATCTGATCCACCGGGTCTGTTAATGATCCCACTCCCATCCTTCTCCAAGTGCAATATAAAGGCCGGATATCATAATATCTGCGAGTGAGCCCGGATTGTACCCGTTCTCAAGACAGAAATCGTCAAGCGCTGCTGCACTTATCTCACCGGCGACAACCCGGGCTGCCTGTTCCCTGACAAGTTCTGACGCTGCATCCCCGTATTTTTTTGCGATAAAGGTATCCGGATATTGTGAGAGAAGCGATAAAAAGACCTTTGATATGGGATTTTGCTCATTCTGATTCCTGATAAGAAGATCGGCAGTATATCGGGTCAGGTGAAATCCATTGGTAATTTCACTGGCGACAAGGTCATGCGGGGCTGAATACTCCATGATATCAAAGAAGGTCATGTTCCTCTTTACCAGTTCATCTTTTGCCTGTGGATCATTGATATCAAGTTCATCCTCCTCCCGCACCCTGACTGCCGTATGTGCAAAGGCATCATAAAAATCCAGGGCATCCTGCACTGTTGTTTGTCTGACAATCTCTGATGCTTCCCTGATTGTTCCTCCCATGATCAAGGGGATGAGGAGGATGAATGCACCGAAATGAGTATTCCCACCCTTGTGTCGTCCGGTAAGGATGGTCGCTTCCCTGATAAGAGCACCGACTGATCCCTGACGCTGTTCAGCCTTTTCGAACGCAGGCCTGCAGAAGATAACTGATGCCAGAAAATGCTCTAATTTTGTATCAGGGTAATCATGACAGCGGTCAACATTTCCCGGCTTACCCCAGGCACAGACTTCAAATGCCATTGCCATCTGGGCCCGCTCGGTCCGGCTGATATGGTGCATCATGGAAAGATCTTTTTCAGGAGTTTTTTCGATACATCCCGTTTTAAATCCATATAGACAGATCGCTTTAATCCTGCCTGACGGAGGGTTGCATCCCTGAACATGCATGGGGTAGTATCCTTACAGCAGTATGCAAGACTCCCAAAGCAGGTATTGGCGCCCTGCTCGAGAGGTGTACCTGCGACGGCCTCCATCTTCATAGACACAAATTCCTGCGGGCTGATAGTATATTTTTGGAGGGTTGGAAGGAGGGGGCATGGTTTGACCGGCATACAGCAGAAGGCAAGTGACCTGATATCTCCACCACGGCAGAGTTGTTTGGGAGCATTGTACCAGCCATGTTCATGGGTATACTGTCGAATCCGGGAATCGAGCAGGGAAAGGGTTTGTATATCTGATTGCCGTGCAAGTGAGATCATGTCTGCTCCATGTGAAAACATCTCTTTTGCCTTTTCAAATGTGGTAATTCCGTTATTTGCAATAATAAATATCGGAGATGTGTCACGGATTTTCTTCAGATAGGTGTGATCATAATCCATCAGGTCAATGTGCAGAATATCTGCTCCTGATTTCCAGAGCAATCTGGACAACTCCACATCATCTGCAGCAACTCCTGCGCGAATCTTGACTGATACCAGGACCCCGGCTATCTTTAATGCCTGGACATATGCGATAAGTATATTCGGGTTATGAAGGAGAAATTCACCGCTCCTTGCATCTATCATGGGCTTTTGCCGGCAATGGGCGTCAATCTCATAGATAACCGATGTACCAAGTTCCCTGGCAACAGCGACAAGTGATCCTGCTTCAGATGCCCGAAGGTTTATGACCGGGACAACTCCCCCGGCCTGAACCAGCGCTACCTGTCCTTTCAGATCCTCAATCAGATTTCTCGGTAAAAATTCCTCTCTTCCCTGATCAGAGAGGATACGTGCGGCCTTGATTGTTGGTTCATCGATTGCATATCCGCCTATCACTCCAAGACCGATGTGTTCGGCAACATTACGGATATATGCACCATCGGTAATACCTGCCATACAGGCGACCGCTATTGGTGTCTTTACCGGCATATCACCGATAAAAAGATCGAAATTTGTATCCATTGTAATCCTTGTCCATAACCATCGATCGTTCTTATGTATAATGTTCTCTCCGATTTCAGGCTGGTATATGTGAAGCCAGAAAAAAATCCCCTTCCTGTATGATGAATGTGATACATATTTTGAGAGAATATAACATTTGATAACTATTTTATGAGGTGCAGTACTACCTACTGAGAATGACAAAAACAGGCATTCTTCTTGTTGGACATGGAAGTAAGAAAGCATATAATAAAGATCTGATTACCAAAACGGCTGAGATCATTGCTCAAAAACACCCTGAATTTATCGTCAGGTGCGGTTTTATGGAGTTTAATGAACCGACCATTCGTGAATCACTTGATTCGTTCAGACAGGAAGATGTCGAAAGTATTGCCGTGGTCCCCCTCTTCCTTGCCCGCGGGGTTCATATTGATGAAGATATTCCGGGGATTATCGGACTTGCACCCGGACAGAAGAGAGGAATTTTTGCTCTTAATGGAAAGGAAGTGCCACTTGTATATGCAGATCCGATTGGACCAAACCCGCTTCTGGCAGATCTTATGATGGAAAATGCCCGGGCGGCTCTTGACCTGATCTGATGCGGATTCTTGTTCTTGATTCGATTCATGGGGGGAAGGTGCTGGCAGATCACCTCTCTGCCCATGGTCATTCCTGCGATCTGGTCGATGTCTATCGTCAGGCGGACGGGATATCTTCTGACCTGGCCCGGACGAGATCCTATGATCTGATTACCGCTCCCTTTCATCTTGATCCTGATTACCCCCTCTTTCGTGACCTGAAAACACCGGTCATATCACACCATGCCATGGTCAGGTGGCTGCTAGGAGCGGTCAGGGCCTTCCCGGTTATTGAGATCACCGGAAAACAGGGGAAATCGACAACTGCAGCAGCACTTGCATCGATCATGCCAGGACCAGGTCTTCTTCATACATCTGCCGGTCTTGTGCGATATCCGTCTCGGGATATCATCGGACAATACTCAATCACCCCTGCCTCACTCCTCCCAGTATGTAACGACTATGTTGAAGGCGGGTGGCTGATAGCCGAGATCTCATTGGGCTTTTGCGGGATTGGAACCCTTGGGATTCTCACCTCGTTTCTTGATTATCCGGTAGCGAACGGGAAGCGGAGTGCTCTTGCAATCAAAACAGAACAGACACATCTGATGAATCAGGTTCTGATTCCGGAAGGCGTGTCTCTCCGGCATGACGGATGCGTGCCCGTCTCTGATCTTGTCGTGGTATCAGGGACCCGTGCTTCGTACCGGTATGGTGAGATATCCGGTTCGTTTACCAACCCACTTCTTCTTCTTCCCGGATATAAGACCCCGCTCATGCTTGCTGCCGGTGCAGCCTTACTTCTTGGTATTGATCCGGTCAGACTTTCTGAATTTTCCGCTCTTCCCGGCCGTATGGAGGTACGCTATGAAGATGGCTCTGTCATCGTCGATAATTCGAACAGCGGAACCTGCTTTCAGACTACCTGTGATGCGTATTTATACGGCAGGGAGATTGCCGGAGAGGGACCGGTCACTCTCATAATCGGACAGGATTGCGCATCGGTGTGTGAAAATTTTCCAACTGAAGAGATTATTTCAGCAATCTCGGAGATCTCCCCTGCATATGTGATCGTAATTCCAGGTGATGAACGGATTATGAAGGACGAGATCATACGGTACTGTGCACAAAACGGTATATCCTGTATCCTCTCTGATTCATGTGAGGATGGACAAAGCCGAGCAAAGACCCTTCAGACCCCTCTCATTTTAGTATCAGTAAAACGGTGGAAATGATGAAATATGTACAACCACGCCCCAGTTCTATAGTTGCTGCCCTCTATACTGCTCGTGATCTGGAAGTTGATGTGGCTATACTGCATGGACCGTCAGGATGTTCCTTTAAACATGCCCGTCTTTTGGAAGAGGATGGAATGCGGGTTCTGACAACATCCCTGGCTGAGAATGAGTTTGTTTTCGGGGGCCAGCCACGTCTTGAAGAGGTAATTCTCTATGCAGAAGAGAAATTTGCACCAAAACGGATGGCGGTCATGGGGACCTGCGTCTCGATGATCATTGGTGAGGATCTTCAGGCAGCCATTGACAACTCAGGCGTATGCACTGAGACAATTGCCGTTGACATTCATGCCGGGTTTACTGAAAATATTGACGGGGTGCTTGCAACCCTCCGTCCGGCTGCTGAGATTGGATGGATCTCATCTGACGAACTTGCCCGTCAGCAGGAGCTCCTGAAAGCGGCAAATCAGGTGGAGCGGCTCAGGGGAGCAGCGATCAAAGAGTATATCGAGCCATCACGGGGTGATCTCAAACATAAAGTGGCAGAGCGTCTGATTACCCTTATGAACGAAGGAAAAACGGGTGTTGCGATAATGAACGCAAAGAAGGAGACTGCATACATGTTTGCCGACGGTCTTCTTGCCTTGCATGACATCGCTCCTGATGCACCCATCACCTACTCCGCAAATCTTGAGATGCGGGGGCTTCCAAAGGTCAGACGGGATGCTGAACGAATCATTGCCGGTCTTGATGCAGCTGGTCTTTCCTATGAGAAACG
>NZ_DAONKG010000100.1:0-8818 GCF_035406105.1 Methanospirillum sp. | reverse complement strand
TGCCGGTGCTCCTTCCTCATTGGTCATGGCAAATTCAGTGCTTGCTGTCCCCGCTGCATAGGGTATACCTGATGACATATCTGGGTGAATACCGATCAGATACCGGAGCTCGGCAGGGATGGTGTTGTCTGTGCCGACCGAACGGGCCCGGGCCATCGTTGCTATCTGACCGCTGGTCATATCAACCGCTGATGCCCCTTTGTAATAACTATTAAAACCACCGACATACTCACCGATGATGTCAGCAACGAGTGGGTTTCTCACCGAACGATTGACCTTGGTATAATTGCCTGAGTTGAACATCTCAAGTGAGTCCGAAGAGGTCATTTTACTTCCAATCTCAGGATCAGTGAGGTAGGTTGAGACGATCTTTGAGTCAACATTAAATGCCCCTTTCTGCTGTGGACCCTCATCAATCTTCAGACCCTTGCTCTGCGCAAGGTACCCTCCGTTTGTAGCCATATCACTTTTGTAGACAACTGAGGAGACACGCTCTCCATCATAGAGAAATCCTCCTTCATGACCCCCATGACTGCTCGTCTCCAGCTGGTACTGCTGGTGAGATGACATCGACCCGATGACTTCAAGATAGGTCTCTGACGGTATCTGCCTGTTCGTTGTGTTGGTCCCGTTTGGGAGAATATCTGCCGATGCTGTGAATATGAGCAATAACATCAGACTGATACTGAATAATACAGGAATTTTCGTATTCATAGACGGCACCGGAATTGTCTTCATAGGTATTGGAATGATTACTATAGAAGATTGCCGGAAAAATCAGACGCCCAGATCGGAATTCGAATCCGAGTCGTCGGCGTGACAGGCCGACATGATAGGCCACTACACTATCTGGGCTGGGCATATCCCGCCTCCCGGATTTGAACCGGGGACATCGCGGTAGCTGCGCTCTTGCCTCAAACGGCAAATCAGTCTACAGCCGCGCACTCTACCAGTCTGAGTTAAGGCGGGATTGTGCTCTATAAGGTGGTAAACTCAAACATATATAGATATCCATTCTCATTTCATCTGATGTATCATATGCCCCCCTGATCAGGCTATGAACCGGGGGCTTTCGAAAAAACTCTATTACACGTCAAATGGAATACATAGTCACAGGTTAATCTTCATGACGGGAGTTCCAGACATTCTTTGGCTTGAGGAGATCCGGAAAGAGGATATCCCATCAGTTGGCGGAAAAGGTGCTTCTCTTGGGGAAATGGCCTCTATAGGGCTTCCCGTTCCTCCGGCTTTTGTCGTTACCAGTCAGGCATTCAGACGGTTTTTAGTCCAGACGGGTCTTGAAAAACCCCTCTATTCTCTCCTTGAATCACTGAATGTCGATGATAATGATGCGCTTGAATCTGCGGCAAAAAAAGCCAAGGATCTGGTTCTACAGGCAAAAATGCCCGAAGACCTCAAGAGCGAGATAGGGATCGCATATGAAAAACTCTCCCGGACTGGAGAAGTTGTTGCCGCCCGGTCAAGCGCGACTGCAGAAGACCTTCCTGATGCAAGTTTTGCCGGGCAGCAGGAGACAATACTCAACATCAGAGGGATTGAGAACCTTCTGAACGGAATTCATGAATGCTGGGCATCCCTTTATGGTGCCCGTGCCATATACTACCGGGCAAAACAGGGTTTTGATCACCACACGGTAAATATCGCTGTGGTTGTTCAGCAGCTTATTCCATCAGAGAAGGCAGGGGTCATGTTTACCTCTCATCCGGTGACCGGCGAGCCACTGACCATCATAGAAGGATCCTGGGGGCTTGGTGAGGCTGTTGTATCAGGAGCCGTGTCCCCGGACAATTATGTCTATGATCGCCGGCTTGAGCGGACGACAGACCGGCTTGTCTCACCCAAATTGATTGAGATTGTTCCTGATGGCACATATGGGACTATCACACGGAATGTCGAAAAAGCACGTCAGGAACAGCAGATTCTCTCTGATGATGAAGTGAAACGACTTGCAACCTATGGTATTGTATCAGAGGAGCATTATGGGGTGCCTCAGGATATGGAGTGGGCTATTGTTGGAGACAAAATATATATTCTCCAGTCCAGGCCTATTACCACAATCAAGGGTGCAACAGGGATGAAAAAAGAAGAAAAGGCCGGAACTGCTGAAACAGTCATCCTTCAGGGACAGGGTGCATCACCAGGTATTGCAAGCGGCCAGGTGATCATCATCGAAGATGTCAGGGATATCGGAAAGGTAAAGGAAGGTGACATTATGGTCACCAGAATGACCAATCCTGACATGGTGCCGGCAATGAGAAAGGTTGCAGCCATTGTGACCGATGAGGGAGGAATGACCTGTCATGCAGCTATCGTCTCCCGTGAGCTCGGAACACCAGCCGTAGTAGGGACCCGGAAGGCAACCCAGATCTTAAAAGACGGCCAGATGATCACCGTCGATGGGGAGAAGGGCCTTATCTATGATGGTGTGATAGCGCAGGAGACTCCGAAGGCCATGACAACCCATGACCAGGCGATCGCAGCACCGGCAAAGATCATCACCGCAACATCAGTCAAGGTCAATGTATCCATGCCTGAGGCTGCACAACGTGCAGCAGCTACCGGTGCTGATGGTGTCGGTCTTCTTCGGATTGAACACCTTATCCTGGGTCTGAATAAAACGCCAAACTGGTATATCCAGAATCACCGGGAAGAGGAGTTCATTACCGAACTGATGAACGGCATTAAGGTTGTGCTTGACGCCTTCCCCGGAAAGCCAGTATGGGTCAGAACTCTCGATGCACCCACGGATGAGTTCAGGAATATGCAGGGCGGGGAGAACGAACCGATCGAGCACAACCCGATGCTGGGGTGGCGCGGAATCAGGCGTGATCTTCAGAGCCCTGCCCAGTTCAGACTTCAGATTGATGCATTCAAACGGCTCTGGGATCTTGGGTATGATAACCTTGGTATCATGTTCCCGATGGTCTCCCACCCCCGTGAGTTCATCCAAGCAAAAGAACTCTTCAGGCAGGCAGGGGTTGATGTCGAGCATGTTGATCTTGGTATCATGATCGAGATTCCGGCAAGTGCGGTTCTTGTTGAGGACTTTATCAGGGCAGGAATCAAATTTGCCTCTTTTGGAACCAATGACCTAATCCAGTACACCATTGCCATCGACCGCAACAATGAGAACGTCACTGACATGTACTGGCCAAAGCATCCGGCAGTCCTTGCTCTCATTGATCAGGCCATCCAGGCCTGCAGAAAAGGCGGGGTTGAGATCTCCATCTGTGGTCAGGCAGGAAGCGAACCTGACATGGTTACCTGGCTCGTCGAACACGGCATAACCAGTGTCTCATCCAATATTGATGCAATTGCCAAGATCCGCGAGACAGTTGCACGGACCGAGCAGCGGATCATCCTTGATGCGGCGAGAAGACCTTATGGATGCTGAAGGCCTCTCAGCCGACGAACTTTTCTGTTTTTTAAAGGCAAAACGAAAGGAGGATTTTTCCTATTCGCATATCCTCTCGTCCATGTGCACAACACCGCATCCGGTTGCCGTAGAGGCACATAATCTGTTCATGGAGACGAATCTTGGTGATCCCGGGCTTTTTCCGGGGACCGCAGACCTGGAAGACCGGCTGATCCGATGGTTTGCAGAACTCTACCATGAGCCGTCAGCTGGTGGCTGCACAACATCAGGCGGGACAGAATCAAACATCCAGGTGCTCAGGTTTTGTAAAAAGACAAAACAGGTAAAAGAGCCAAATATCATTGTTCCTGCTTCTGCTCACTTTTCATTTGAGAAAGCATGCGGGATGATGGATATTGAGATGCGGATTGCCCCGGTTGATGACCAGTACCGGATGGTGACCGATGCAGCCGGAGAACTGATTGACTCAAATACCTGCTGTATTGTTGGTGTTGCCGGGACCACCGAATATGGCATGACCGACCCTATTCCTGCGCTTGGAAAGATTGCAGAACAGGAGGGGATTCATCTTCACGTGGATGCCGCCTTTGGCGGGTATGTACTGCCATTCCTTGATCATGCCCCTCCTTTTGACTTCTCAGTCCCTGGTGTCGGTTCAATATCCGTCGATCCACACAAGATGGGAATGAGCACCATCCCTTCAGGTGTTCTCATGGTACGGGATGAGCATGTCTTTTGTAATCTCCTTGTAGAGACCCCGTACCTTACCACAAAACAGGCCTACAGCCTGACCGGAACACGACCTGGTGCATCAGTTGCTGCAGCATATGCAGTTATGGCATACCTTGGGCGAAAAGGGATGAAAGCACTCGTTACCGGCTGCATGGAAAATACAAGACGGGTGATCGAGGGTATGGAAGCATTTGGCGTCAACCGGAAAGTAACGCCTGATGTGAATGTTGCAACCTTCGATCATGTCAGTGTACCTGCTCCCTGGACCGTCTCTTATACCAGAAAGGGCGACCTTCGGATCGTCTGTATGCCGCATGTTACCCGAGATGTAGTAGAAGCCTTCCTGTCAGATTTTGGAGAATCATATGTATCCCATATTAGCTGATTCACTTGTTACCTGCCCGATTGTAAAAAAAGGTGAATATAATTATTTTGTTCATCCGATCACCGATGGCATCCCTGATATCGATCCAGGTCTTCTTCGTGAGATTGCTGTCGGTATGATCAGACGGCTCAATCTTACTGATGTCAAGTATATCGTCACCGCCGAAGCGATGGGTATTCCCATTGCAACGGCCATCTCCCTCATGACGGATATTCCGGTCAACATCATCAGAAAACGAAGATACGGTCTTCCAGGTGAGTGTGATGTCTGTCAGGTCACCGGGTATTCAAAGGGCGAGATGTATATCAACGGAATTTCCAAAGGTGATCGGATCGTCATCGTTGATGATGTTATCAGCACCGGCGGAACCATGAACGGTATTATCGAAGCACTGGAGAGTATTGGTGCAGAGATAGTTGACATCGCTTTTGTGATCAAGAAAGGAAAGCCAATCTTAAAGCTCCCCTATTCCTATCTGGTCGCTATTGAAGTGACCGACACGGTGAGAATCGTTGATCAGTCTGCCTGACCTTCACCAGCGGCTCATCGATCAGAAGTGCCGCACAATCGCACTTCAGGCTCCGGAAGGATTAAAACGATACCTTCCCCGGCTGGCAGGAGAACTCCGGAACCTTGGATATGAGGTTATCATCAGTGGTGATCCCTGTTATGGCGCCTGTGACCTTGATCTCCGTGCCAGGGATATGGCAGATGTTCTTGTTCATATCGGTCATACCCCGGTTGATGAGACCAAAGGGGTACTCTATGAACTCTGGCCGGTTGACGGGGATCTCTCAGTGATTTCACAGGTAATACCAAGACTGGCCGGAAAAAAAGTTGGACTGGTCACAACAGTCCAGCATATTCATCTTCTTTCTGATGCGGCAGAAATCCTGCGCCATGCCGGGATTGAGCCGGTCATTGCCTCCCCATCACCACGCACGCCCTGCAATGGCCAGGTCCTTGGGTGCTCATTTGATGCGGCAAGAAAAACACAAGCAGAAGAGATCATATTTCTTGGGACCGGACTCTTTCATCCCACCGGAATAAAACTTGCAACCGGTGCCCGTGTGTTTGCATGCGATCCCATTACCGGCAGGATAGAGGAACCGGATGCGGACCGGTTACTGCGGGTGCGGTTCGGTCTGATTCAGAAGGCACAGAGTGCAGAATCCTATGGGATTATCGTCTCATCAAAGACCGGACAGTGCAGATCTGCACTTGCCGATCACCTGTGCAGGCTCTCAGACAAGGCATACAAGATCATGCTCAGGGAGGTTACTCCTGATCAGTTGCTCAACCTTGGATTTCCCTGCTATGTAAATACCGCCTGTCCCCGTCTTGCTTATGATGACCAGGTCAGATTTTCTGTTCCGATTCTGACACCGATAGAGTTTGAGATAGTCTGTGGTGTACGGGATTTTGAACATTACCGAGTGGACGAGATCGTATGAAACTCAGGCAACTTGAGATGCTGCTCGAGCGGGTTTCAGGCTTTGACAATCCTTCAGCAGAACGGGAACAGTATCAGACACCTGCACCCCTTGCTGCACGGCTTATCCATATGGCAATGCTTGCAGGTGATATTACCGGCCACAGAGTACTGGACCTTGGAACCGGAACTGGCATTCTTGCGATTGGAGCAGCACTCCTTGGAGCTGAGGTCGTCGCGATTGAGGATGATGTTGAGGCCATCAGGATCGCTGAAGCAAACGCCCGTGATCTTGGGTGCAGCATCAGGTTTATCAGGACAGATATTACCGATAATGAGGCAGGGGAACTCATTCCTGAGTGCGACACCGTCCTTATGAATCCTCCCTTCGGAGCACAGACCGAACATGCCGATCGGCCGTTTCTCGATATGGCTCTTATAAAAGCGGATGTCATCTATGGTATCTTTAATGCTGGGTCCGGCCCATTCATTTCCGAATATATCGCGGGAAGAGGTGTTATTACCGCTTCAGTACTGGCCGGTCTTACCATTCCCCGGACATTCTGGTTTCATACAAAGGACCGGCATGAGATTCCGGTAGAGATACACGTCATCAAACGTATTTAAAAGAGAATATTGTGCAGAGAGATCCCTGCTTTCATAGTGATTTTAATCCTTGACGAGAATAAATCCGATACCGGCAAGCATAATACCAATGAGCAATGCAACAATCCCAATTGCACCCTTGACGACATTGATGACATCAGGAAGGAAATACCATATACCATAGGCACCACCAATAACGAGTAGGATGCCGACAATTAACATTCCAAGTCCCATTTTATCCATGTGATGAATCCTCCATCTTGTATTACTATTACAGGTTTGTTGTGAGGATATTTATATATCATTCCAAATTATTGACTTTTTACCAGTACTAAGGAGAAAATCCAGAACCCCCGTCAGTATATTCAGCAACCAGCACAACCTCCAGCTCTGCCCCTCTGGCAAGCAGATGAATCATCTCACGTGGCAGATCACGGGCTGTATGATCAGAAAAAACTCCTATCGTCCGATTACAGGTGTATGCTGATCGTCGCCAGACCAGATCTGTCGGATGAGTAAGGGATAGGCCGGGATCTCCCTGAGACGATATCTGCACCATATACGGGCCGCAGGTGAGTGTGGTGATAAGCCGGGACCCCGGATGCTGCAGTATATCACGAAACCGGCGGCTGAGATCAAGCGCTCCCTTGTCTGAACCCACTGCGATAATGCAGCTGCCAGCCAGGGAAAGCTCGTGTTCTTTTGTTATCTCAAATGTTGTGCGATGGTTTGCCGTTATATTCGGATGTCCGCAGGCTGTGAGATACTCTTCCTCCCTGACCATGTATTTACACACTCTCTTCCATGTGTTATCAATGGATCTGATAGATGCGTATTGTGCCACCTGTAAGGAAGAGACAGAACAGGAGGTTTTGAGTGAAGCACGCGATCTCATCATCCGCTGCACCGTGTGCGGTCTGACATCCCGAAGGCCTCTGCCTCCTGAGCCCGAACCGATCTATGTCAAGACAATCGTGAGCAGGGAGGCTGAATCCTATGTCGGACGGGCTGAACTGATGAAAGGAGAGATCGTCAGCGTTGGTGATCATATCGTTGCCGAGCGTGATGATGGCGAGGTGGCTGGTGTTGAGATCATGTCCCTCGAAGTTGGGGATAAGCGGGTTACAAAAGCTGCTGCTGAAGAGATTGACACGATCTGGTCACGGGCCATCGATGAGGTGATCGTACGGATATCAGTGCATGACGGGAAAAAGACAATACCCCTGTATGTCGCATGTGAGGGGGATGAACGGTTTACTATTGACGAGATTGTATCAATTGACCGAATCCGGGCCCGAATTGATCATATCTGTCTCAGAAATGGAATGATTCAAAGAAGAAAGGGGAAGTATGAAGTGGCAAACCGCATTAAGCGGATATATGCCTACCGGTTATAACCGGTTTATGATGTGGTCAGTTTGGTCAGGGTAATCTCAACTGTTGGATATCCATAATTTAATGTGATATTTGATGCATCCCGGTCAACAACGGTTGCGGTCCTGAGGTATGACGTCGGCGTTGTATTGTCCAGAGGGATCTGCGGCTGGTCGATAAAGGCTAACGGGACCTGATCTCCTTTCTGGACATTCGCGTAACTCTCTCCGGTGATGTTGACAAACTGCTCAATGCTCATCTTCCGTGACATCTGTCCGGCATATGGATAGGTCAGAACCTTCGATTCCCCGACACCCATACCGGCGATTGAGTTGCTTATCATATCAACCTCCGGCCCGAAGAGACCGAACTCCATGACGCCGTATTCATTATACGGATTTACCACCTGAATCGGGATAAGGTCCTCACCGGATGAGACATTGACCCTGACCGGGAGCGGGTTGGCCTTAAAGGTCATGACCTTCGGGTCCTGTGCCTTGGTGATGACAGAAAGGACACTGGTTACAACCGGACGGTCCTGCGCGTCACGGAAAGTAAAATCAACGAGTGCGGTGTTCCCCGGCTTTGCCTGCGTGAAGATGTTCAGCCATGACATACCGAACATTGATACAACCATAAAGACAGCCATCAGAACACAGATTGCGACGATTCCAATTTTCGTCCAGTTTTTCTCTTCTTTTTTTTCTGAAGGCTGGTGGCGGAATCCTTTCATTCCTATTACGTAATCCCTGCCGGAAGATAAAGGATACAACTCGTAATTGACTGGTCATGCATTCAGGCACATCCCTCTGGCAGAAACGATGGATTCATACCTGCAAAGGGTAAGTAGATTCGTATGGAAAAAATGAGGGTCCGTGATTACATGACCACC
>NZ_DAONKG010000099.1:0-8837 GCF_035406105.1 Methanospirillum sp. | reverse complement strand
AATAATTGGAATCATCGTAATAATTATTATATTTGCCCTGCTCCTGCTATTTACCGTAATTATCCCCCTGAGTGCAGAGCATGAAGCTGATACAAGATCTGAACGACTGGACGCAGCAGTAGAGAGTGCGGTGAACCAGGCGATGGAGAATGTACAAGAAACAGGGACGATATTTCAAAAAGAGCCGTCAGTTCCCATGAGCCCGGGTCTGCTTGCCCTGGAAAAACCATTCGAGGAGGAAGAACAGGAAGAAGTGTGATAAAAATTCATCAGGAATCTTCATCTTTAAATAAATGAACGCGAAACAAAGCATATTCTTCCTGATTAATGTAACCCATTTCTTTCAGTTCATCAAGTTTGTGTAGAAGAACCGGAGGAACCTCCTGATACTTTTTCTTTGATTCTGTTTTTTTCAGCCGTTCCCGTTCCTCAATAAATCCGGTCGCCATGATAGCGGAGGGAAGTGCCAGAACTAGTACCCCGGTCAGGGTAACAATACCGGCAATAACCTTTCCAAGTGGTGTTATCGGAATGATATCACCATACCCGACGGTCGTCACTGTCATGACCGTCCACCAGAGGGCAGCAGGAATACTCGAGAAAGATTCAGGCTGTGCGGGGTACTCCACGACATACATGATAGTAGATGAGAAGAGAATGATGAACACCAGAAAAAAGAGCATGATGGCGAATATCTCTTTCTTCCGCCATACCACCCGGCGAAGCTGGATCAGTGAGTCAGCGTACTGGGTAAACCTGCCCAGTTTGAATATCGAAACCAGACGTAGCAGACGGATAATCGTAAAATTTCGGGGGAAAAGGAAGGGAATGAATACCGGCAAAATGGAGAACAGATCAATGAGCAGGTACATCCGGAGGGTATATCTGATGCGGTCGGTAATCATACGGACCGGATGATGAGCAGAGGTGCATGCCCATATCCGGAGAACATATTCGCAGATGAAAACAGCCATACATGCATTGATAATATATGACAGAAGAGACCCGAACTGCTCGGCAACCGGGCGGACGGTAAAGAGTATCACTGCGATGGTATTAATCAGAATTACCACGGCCAATGCTCCATGGATGGCAATAGCGGTCCTGTCATGCCGGGCCGGCTTATCCAGGATGACATGGATACGGTTTTTAATCGATTTGTATCCCACAATATCTCCAAAAACCAATGTTATATCGGCTCTCCCCACATGCCTTCATCATAGGTATATGTTCCAATCCACCGGCTGGTATTTGCCACACGATCGACGGCATTTTCCATGTAAGAAAGGTTCTCCGGAGCAGTAAAGTCTCCATGATAATGGTAAACCGCTTTGATAACAGTGCCATTTCTGACGGTCAGCGTAGCGGTTGGCATATCAGTGATATTCTGGAAGGCATAGGAGTCTGCGAAGCCCATAAACCCGCCTTCAATGAGCCGATCATACAAGTCTCCAATCATAGCAGGATCAGTAGTGGCTGTCATGTTCCCAATAACTTCCACATACCTCCCACCCTCCCAGGCAATCGTGCCATTTCCATAGAGGGAGACCGAATACACCGGGCATGTCCCAAAACACATACCACGCTCAAGGGTTATTTCAATATCGCGGTCCTGCTCACCTGATGAGACTGCGAGAGACGGGGAGATTAGAAAGCATGCCAGTAATATTGCGAAAACTTTCATTGACAGTCTGTTCATACTGGTAATACGTCACGCCGGGTAAAAAATGTGGGGAAGAGGTTATAGGTTACCTGCAGTGGCGGGGATATATGCCGATGGATTAGCATCCAAAGCAGGGCTGCTATTCCCGGATATCTCATCTAACAGACGGTATATCTCCTCGAGTTCATCAGGATGGGAGACTCCTGCCTTCTCATACTGGGCAACTGCAGTTTCAAGTGCAGTTTTTGCCTCACTAAACCGGTTCAGAGAATAGAGCACACGTCCCTTCCCGGCATACGAAGCCCAGTTTGATACTGCGCCTTTTGCATAGGAGATGGCCTGCGAATATGCATCCAGGGCAGAAAGGTAGCGTTTCTGACTCTCAAGGGCAAGACCGGTTCCATACCATGCATCAGATGAAGAAGGCTGGAGTTCTATGGCCTTTTTGAAGGCATTATACGCAGCACGATAGTTCCCCCCATCAAGGGCAGCATACCCTTCTGCGATGTAATCCTCAAACTCTTTCGGAGCTTCTGTGGGTACAGGCGTGTAACCGAAATCCAGCACGGTACTCATCAGATTTGGATCTATCTGTGCCAGCAGCCAGTTCGGAGCGGAGAAGAGACTCCCATGTGACCATCCGTCATCACTGGTAATCATACCGGTAGGGACAAATCCATCAGCATCGGGAGAGCCGGAGTAAAAGACTGGTGCTGCTGCAGCGAATAACGTGCTACCAGAGAGGATGAGTACTGACAGGACCAATATTGGGATCTGAGCAGCAGATTGCATAGAGGATTGATCTCATATGAAAAATAAATAATTTCTCAGCAAAATCAAAAAAAAGATTGGTTTTAAGATCGTTTACCCTGCTTTTTCAAGTGCTTCCTGGGCGGCATCATTCTCCCCAAGCATCTCAAGTGCCTGGGCAAGGTCACGATACATGGAAGCACGTTCATCAGGCATATTCTCTCCGGACTGCTCATACTGGCTGATTGCAAGAGTCAGTGCCTCTTTGGCATTCTCAAACTGATTCAGGGCAAGGTATGATCGTCCCTTCCCGGCGTTCGCACCCCAGCTTGATGCCGGCTTTTTCGAGTATGAGAGGGCTTTGGTATATGCATCAATCGCAGAGAGATACCGCTTCTGGTTCTCAAGAGCAAGACCCCGTCCGTACCATGCCTCGGGAGATGACCCATTTATTGCAAGAGCTTTTTCAAAGGACTTAAGTGCATCCTTATAATTTCCCCCTTCCAGATACGCCCATCCTTCCTTGACAAGGTCCATAGCAGTCGGTTGTGTCGGGGTCGGCTCCACCAGTTTGGTCCCGAAATAATCCATCTTGCTCATCTCTCTGGACTCATCATCAAACTGCTCCAAAAGCCAGTTAGGAGCAGAGAAGAGACTGCCATGTGACCATCCGTCATCAGCTGCCAGCACCCCTGCCGGGACGAGAAGACCAGCGAGGATGAAGAAAAGACATACCACCTTCAGACTCATTCTACAAAGGTTATGAAAAAAAGAATAAAAACATGTCAGGTGGTTCAATATATCCCTTATGATGTATCCCTGCTTCCGTTCTTTTGTTCCTCCTCAAACCGTTTCATCTCAAGTTCCCGAAGATCTTTCCGCTTGATCTTGCCTGAAATTGTTTTTGGAAGTTCTTTAACAAACTCAATCTTTCGGGGGTATTTATAGGGAGCGGTGATGGACTTGACATACTCTTGAATCTCCCGTGCAAGTTTGTCTGATGGTTCATACCCGGCCTTGAGAACGACAAATGCCTTCACAACAAATCCCCTGATGATATCCGGAGAGCCGACCACCGCCGCTTCCTGCACAGCCTGGTGTTCGATGATGGCACTCTCAACCTCAAACGGGCCGATCCGGTACCCGGACGCCTTAATCACATCATCATCACGTCCGACAAACCAGAAATACCCGTCATTATCCTTAATAGCCCGGTCACCGGTATAGTAAAATCCACCCCTGAATGCATTCTCATTTGCCTCTGCATTCCCCCAGTATTCCATAAAGAAACCGACCGGCCGGGGATCTGTTTTGATGGCAATGGATCCTTCTTCACCTGGCTTTACCGGTTTTCCATCCTCATCATGGAGCTCAATCACCCATCCGGGTGAGGGTTTTCCCATGGATCCGTACTTTGGCTCCATACAGGGGAATGTCCCGACACAGAGGACCGTCTCCGTCTGACCGTACCCTTCGTAAATTTCCAGACCGGTTGCATCTTTCCAGGCTTTGATGACCTCCGGGTTGATCAGTTCCCCGGCACTCACACAGTGCCTGAGTTCGGAGAAGTCATACTTTCGCAGGTCTGCCATGATCAGCATCCGGTAAATGGTGGGTGGTGCACAAAACGTGGTAATCCCGTACTTCTCAATCAGCGGAAGCAGTTCGGTTGCATTAAACTTATTGCGGTAATCATACACGAAGACGGCAGCACCCTCAATCCACTGACCAAAGAGTTTTCCCCATGCTGACTTTGCCCATCCGGTATCTGACACCGTAAAATGCAGATCATTACTCCGCACATCATGCCAGAACCGGGCGGTGACGATATGACCAAGCGGGTAGGCCTGGGAGTGAAGCACCATCTTTGGCTCGCCCGTCGTTCCTGATGAGAAGAAGATGACCATGGGATCGGAGGATTTGGTCTTTCTCATCCCTTTCAGATTGATGATCCGCGATGAGACCGGGGCAGGATAGGTCAGTTCACGCGGGTATGAGAGCCACCCGTCACGTGCACCATCCACTACCATCTTTGTCTCGAGTGTCGGGCAGATGGCTGCAATCTCGTCAACCTTATGAGCGTTCTCCATATCGGTGATGACCATCTTTACTTCTGCCGCGTTGATCCGGTATGCCAGATCCTTCGGTGTCAGCATGGTCGGGGCCGGAATATACACCGCCCCAATCTTGATCAGGGCAACAACCATGAACCACCACTCCGGCACCCGGTGGAGCATGATAAGAACCCGGTCCCCTTTGCCAATCTTGTACTTGATCATCATGTTGACGATCTCATTCGATCTCCGGGAGATGTCACGGAATGTGAAGAACTTCTCCGCTCCTTCCTGGTTTGTCCAGACCATGGCAATCTTGTTGCGGTCCTTCTTTGCCCAGGCATCGACCACGTCAAACCCGAAATTGAAGTACTCCGGTATCTCAATACGAAAATTCCGGTACGTCTCCTCATAATTCTGCATATTGTGACGGTGCACAAGCGGAGAGTCGTCAATGATCGGGCTTGAATTCCCACACGGGTAGATCCCATACCCGGAGAGTTTCCGAAGCTGCCGTGTACATGCCTCGTTTATCCAGTCAGAACGGGAGACCTGTCTGACAACACATTCCTGATCGACCCGGCGGGTCAGGTCATCATCCATCGTAATAGAGAACCGAACCATCTGTACTAATCTGGTGCACCAGATTGTAAAAGAGTTGTGAAAGGGTGAACCAGTATTTATACCATGATCTGCTATCCGTTCAGATACCTGTGATCAGGTACCGGTTGTGTTCCCTTCACGCACCATAGTAATGGCCTTTTTCGGACATTCAGCCGCACAGATACCACAGCCCTTACAGAATACCAGGTCAATCTCGTACCTTTCATTAATGACCCCGTCAGGACAGTACATGGCACACATGCCGCATGCATTACACAATTCTCTGTTAACGACCGGCCGGAACACCCGCCAGGTCCCGGTATTGCCACAGGCACCCTCACGAGGCCGTGACATTGCAAGCCTCTCCCTCTTCTCCGCCATCATACCAGCTCCTCATATGCCATCAGAGCAGCCTTCAGATTTCGCTCATCCGAAAACGTCTCCCGAATGGCAGCAGCCGCAGACTCCCGTGAGAACAGACCCATTTTTGCAAGCGCACCGATAACAGGCGTATTCAGGATAGGACTTCCGGCAACCACCAGATTTGTCCGGAGGGCAATCCCGGTGAGATCCACATACCTGACCTGATATCCACGTGCTTTTTCAGGAATTTCCGGTGCATTGATGAGGACCTTTCCGTCCGGTTTTAATCCTTCAAACACATTGACCAGATCGATGATGGACGGATCAAGAACCACAATAAGATCCGGGTTATGGATCTGGGAGTAGATCTTAATGGGCTTGTCATCGATCCGGATAAAGGAGACGATCGGGGCACCCCGCCGCTCTGCACCATAAAACGGAGCCGCAGTTGCATATTTGCCATCCCGGAATGAGGCAAGTGCCATCAGCTTTGCAGCAGTCACTCCTCCCTGACCCCCCCGGGAATGAAGTCTGATCTCATACATCAGGCATCAACTCCAAACCAGAACTCTTCCCCAATACGCCGGTTTCTCACAAAACCTGCAATATCATCGTAGGTTACCTCCTGTCCGCCAAGACCTGCGATAACATTATAGCACTCTTCCCCGGTCTTTGCACGGATGGAGGTTGCCAGAATGCCCCCAAACCCGAATGAGTAGTTCCGGTCAATGACCACCAGCTCACGGCCTTTCAGATCCAGCTGAGGGAAGGGACGAATCCATCTGACCCGCATCGAACCTGCCTTTATTCCCTCGCTCCGAAGGATATCAACGGCAACTTCTGCCTCTTTGCCAAGGGTTCCCATGGCAAGGATGAGCACCTCTGCATCCTCGCACCGGTAGTCCTCCGTCCATGAATACTTCCTCCCGAACCTTTCCGCAAACGCTGCTTCGGTCTCCTGGATCACCTGCACCGAATCCCGCATGGATCGCTCGATATCATACCGGATCCTGAAGTAATCGGCAGACGAGGTCATACACCCGTATCCGGCCGGTGCATCGGTTGAAATGGCATGGTCAAGAACCAGTGGCGGGATGAAATCACCAGCCTGACTCTCCTCCAACTGCTGTGAGATATGGGAGAGGGCAAACCCGTCAAGGTTTATCATCACCGGCAGGTAGACCCGGCGATCCTCAGCGATACGAAACGCCATCAAAGTTGCATCATATGCCTCCTGAACCGTTGAAACATACACCTGGAGCCAGCCGGTATCCCGTGCCTGGAGGGCATCGGTATGTTCAGCCCATACATTCCAGCCTGGCCCGAGAGCACGGTTCACATTGGCCATGACAATCGGGAGCCTGGCACCTGCTGCCCAGTTGACCATCTCATGCATATATAAGAGCCCGTGTGAACTGGTAGCGGTGAACGTCCGGACACCGGTAATACTTGCTCCAATACATGCAGCCATCGCCGAGTGCTCGCTCTCAACCGGGATATATTTTGATTTCAGACTTCCATTTGTCACATAATTGGCGATCTGTTCAACAATCTCGGTCTGGGGGGTGATGGGGTATGCTGCCACAACTGCTGGATTTGCCTGCCGGACTGCTGCAGCGACCGCATTATTCCCGGTGGATATGGTCAGCATAGTCCCTCCGCTTCTGCCTTCAAATGACGTAGGTTTCGTTCAATATCTCCACGGATTGCTTTTATATGCTCTTCTTTCAGACTTGAGAATCGGCCCTGCATTTTAAGATACTCCTCAAGCGGTGCCGGTTTTATCATGGCAGCCTTTGTCGGCCCGCTCAGGGTCAGGGTATCATACTCCCGTTCATACAACGCCCACATCCCGGTTTTTACTGCCATCTTCCCGACTTCGATCGTCTGTGATGCATCATACCGCCAGCCGGGGGGGCAGGGTGCGAGAATATGCATGAACTTGGGGCCTTTGATCGACAACGCTTTCTGAACCTTTTTCACGAGATCCTGCGGATAGGCACTACAGGCGGTTGCCATATATGGCAGGTGATGGGCAGCGATGATCCGGTCAAGATCCTTTTTTACATGCGTCTTCCCGCCCGGGGTGGTGGTTGTCCGGGCTCCGAGCGGTGTAGAGCCTGACCGCTGCATACCGGTGTTCCCGTATGCCTCGTTATCATAGCAGATATACAAAAAGTTGGTCTCCCGCTCAAGTGCTCCGGACAATGCCTGAATACCAATATCCACCGTACCACCGTCACCTGCATAGGCGATCACGTTGGTTTTTTTCCCCATGGATTCAAACGCCGCAGCCATACCTGAAGCAACAGCCGCAGCCGCAGCAAACGCGACATTGTACACCGGTATATTAAACGCGGTATGTGGCCAGACCCCCTGCAGAACACTTGTGCAGCAGGCAGGTACCACCAGAACGGTATCCGGACCGGCTGCCTTAAGCACGTGTCTGAGAATGAGGGACGAGCTGCACCCTGCACAGGCAGACGTGCATTTCATAATGTATTCGCTCGCAAAAGTCCCTGACATGACAATCTGTAGACGTTTGTATGCAATGATAAATAATGATAGTTTTACAGAGCAGGTCTTTTTCAAAACCGGTCAGGCACAGAAAAATCTGCGGCAATGTTCGGGTCTTGATGAGTAAATCGTGCAGCAGAACGATTCGTTCCCGGCAGGTCTGAGAAACGGGCAGGCATCCGGGAACTGATTCATACCATCCCTGTTCTGATACCTGACCAGGTCTTCCCCCCCGATTCGTGCAAAAAAGCGTTCCTTTGTCAGGGTGAAATGACAGAAATGCTGTGAATCACCGATACTTCGTTCAATGAGCATGTACCGTTTCATATGCAGACAGCATTTCCCGCATTGTGTACAGGAATCAGCCATTTGCCACCTCGTGATCATGATAGGCATTAATAGCCTCAAGGAAAGGCTGCCCGTATTGTATGAGCCGTCGTTCACCAACGCCATACACCTGACGTAAATCTTCAAAACACCGGGGTCGGATCTTCGCCATCTCACGCAGGGTGCGGTTTGGAAAAATCCGGAAGGGGGGCATATCCAGCTCGTCTGCAATGCTCTTTCTGACATCCCGGAGGATTTCATAGAGATTGTCCTCGGCAGGACTATCCGCTTCCTCATATCCCCCGCCGGGTAGTGAGGACTGAAACTCCGGCTCACCTATCCTGACCGGAATGATTCCGGCAAGAGCATCCCGTGTCCGGGGGTTCTTTCGCACTACCGGGTACCGGGACCCGTACCGTGAGAGATACCCGCAGGATATCAGCTCACGAATCCAGTACACCCACAGCCCTCTCCGGTGAGGCCTTCCTGAACCAAAACAGGCAAGTGTATCATGCCCGCGTGAAATCACCTTCTCGTCCGGCGTCCCGGATATGATATCA
>NZ_DAONKG010000098.1:0-8873 GCF_035406105.1 Methanospirillum sp. | reverse complement strand
ACTGATAGGTGCTGGTCTGGTTCCCGGTATCTACCCCGTCAATAACCACGGACGAGATGTAATAGTTCGTATTTGCGGTGATGTTGAAGCACTGGCTGTCGCCAAAGGTGACATTCACGATGCCTTCCGGCTCAATAATACCGCCCTCACCAGCAACCGCCGTGATGGTCAGGACGTCAGACTGAAAATGTGCAACAATATCATGATCCTCGGTGACGGTAATATTATACGGATTTACAGCACCCTTTGAGATTCCATTATCGGTAATATCAGATAGCTGATAACCGGCAAACGGATTTGAGGTAAAGGAGAGATTTTCTCCATATCCTGCCGTGTAATTTGTCAAAGCGGGGACAATTATTCCCTTTGTCTCATCTGCGGACCGAGAGTTAATGGTATAATTCAGCGGCTCAAAGTGAGCGGTAATTGTTGTATTCTTATCAATATCACAGAGTTGGCCGAGATAAATCTTATCTGATTCTGATGAGATCTGCGGTTCAGCATCGGTGGAGGTAAAGTTAGCATGGGTAAACCGGTATCCCGGATCCGCGACAACTTCATGCTGATGAGTACATCCAAGATACTCAATCCAGTATGGTGTTGCTTCAGATGCTCCATCCAGAATTTTCCCTCCGGTTGTGGCTACTGGTGTTATCAGAACATGGGTTGGTCTGAAGAGACCAAGCAGGGTATGATTATGAATCATCTGTGAAGCAGGGAACTCCCACTTGTCATTATATTTCTTCTCTCCATCAACCCAGAGTTCTTTAAAGACATAGCCTTCATCGGCCGTAAAGTTATACAGATAACTTGGAGTCTCAAAGTCATACAGGGTAATTCCCGGATAGTTAACTGATCCACCCTTTCCAGCGGTCGCATTCACCGCAACCTGCTTCTTTACCGATGAAACAGTGAGGGTTGCATTCTCTAAAACTTTGGAATGAAGGTATTCCACATCTGACTGGTTGTACGTATATACGATTGGATCATATCCATCCCTGACAACCGTCAGATTTCCAACCAGCCATGCCGGTTTCTCACCAGTAAGATTAAACGGCTGCGTATCTCCAGCTTGTACTGCGATGGTGCCGGAAGGTGTAATGGTACTGTGTGCATCTGCTGTTGCAGTAAGATAATAGGTCATCAAATCAAGCTGGATGATATCTCCCCATTTTGAGGGTCTGCCTTCAAAGAGAGTGGTGTCAACCGTGATATTCTTTACTGCATACAGGGGCATCTGATCAAAAGATACATTTACAATCTGCTGTGATGGGAGATAAACCCAGCATGGTGTGGTGTTCACCAGTTCACCATCAACACGAACGTTTGCTCCCCCTTCATCATCAACATTCGTCTCAAAGTATACCTGTACATATTCCTGATCTGGAATCAACGTCTCAGCGATGGTTTTCTTCTCCCCTACCGAGATATTAAAGTACCCAATCTCATCTTTCATTGAGTAGCCATCGAGGAAGTACTTATACAGATATTCACCCTGATAGAGCTCCATCTCAAATGGTGTTGTGCCTACAAGTCCAGAAACGAATTTTATCGGTGGAACAGTCTCTGCACCGACCATACTCTTGATTTTTACCGATGCCTCATCGGCAGTACCCTCAAAGGATCCGAGATAATCTTCAATCTTAGATTCAAGACCTGCTTCCATACCGGAGAAATTGCCACCAGCGATTATAACTCTCGCACTATTTGGCTCACTCTTAAATGTGACCATTCCGGAATCAGGTATTGGCACAAGGGGAACATACAATTCAGTGACTTCCCCGGCAGTAACCACAGTGGTATTTGAATACGGGTAATATCCGTCCTTTGTCAGGGTATAATTGTACGTTCCAGGAGGAAGTGATTCAACCGATGCAGGAGTTGAGCTGTAGATAACACTGGTAACATTTGGTATGAACCGCTGCAAAACGAGATTTGCTCCTGGTGGATGGGTGTCAATATGGATTGCACCGTATTGCGGATTTGTTTCAGTCAGTGTTACGTTGAAATCCTGATACGATCCTGGTGTAACCGTGAATGATTCATTCCACCAGGTAATATACCCGTACTTTTTCAGAAACAGCCGGTATGTTCCAGGATCAACAAAAAATTCCCGCGGTGTAATACCGGCTGTGTCGTGAACTGTCAGATTATCAGGCGATACTGAAGTATTGGTGAGATAAATCTCAGCCCCATCCGGATTTGAATCAACATAGATAACCCCCTTTGATGGAGCGGCCATTGATCCGGTCATGAGAAGCATGAATATACATGCTGCTGCAATGAACGGAATTATCTGAACCTTTCCCATAATTTGATCGTCCCCTTCCCTTCCATACGTGAATGCCCTGTTTTTTAAAAACGCATTCCCCATACGGGTGCACCTTGCAACAGGAATTAATCAGGGTTATATTGTTCATCATATATATAGGTATGTAAATATGACCGATATACATCTCATTCTTCATTCGCATTAGGAATAAAAACTCATTTCTGATTTGAATAAAAAAATACAAAATATCAGGAAAAAAGATTGATTTGTGATTTTTTTGGAAAAATTGGTAGTTATCTAAACGACTACAACGTATGCAACACGTCGTTTCTCATTTGTTCCATTTTCGTTGCGCACGGTCAGGGTAACAGTATATTGCCCTGGTTTTTCATATCGGTGAGTTGGTGCCTGCTCAAAGGAGTTTGAGCCATCACCAAACTCCCAGAACCACTCGATAACACCGGACTGAGACGGAGTTTTGTCTTCAAACTGAACATCAAAGGGAGCTTTTCCGCTGTATTGGAGATCGGGGACTTCAAAGTCAACCCCCTGTGGTACGGTTTTGTTTACGATGGTTATCTGCTGAGAAGTCGAAGCAGTAATCGGTTGCCAATTTGTCACCGTTAGATTGACAGTATATGTTCCGGTATTGGTGTAGGTATGTGTAGTGATATTTGTTGGAGAAGTACCAAGAGTTCCATCTCCGAAATCCCAATGCCATTGAACCGGGGCACCTTTTGAAGTATCAATAAAGGTGACTGGAGTATTGACGACTGCCCAACCTGCCGGAACAGTTATGAAACTTGGTATTAATCCCCGTACACTAATATATTGGGATTTTTTCGCAGTATCCTCACCAAATGGGTTTGTGACCCGTAATGAAACATCATACTTCCCAGGTATCTGATACTGATGAGAAGGATTGATTCCTGTCGAGGTCTGACCATCTCCAAAATCCCAGTAATATGAATTAACATCCGGCCCTTGGACATGTGATGTGAAATACACTATATCCTGGGTATTTACGGTAGTCGGTTCTGCAGAGAAATCAGCTACCGGTGCCCGCATTTCTGTTACATTCAGTGTATAATTGACACTGGATATATCTTCATAATACCAGTTATAGGTCGTCAGATTTACCAGGTATTCTTTGAATTCAGGGAATATATGTACAGGATTTTGCTCATCAGACCAGTTACCATCTCCAAAGTCCCAATGCCACTCAGTAATATTTCCAATAGAGAGATCTGTAAATTGTACACCTTCTGACACATTCATCCGTACGGTCCGGTTTGGCATAAAGTCAGGATATATCGGTTCTACAACCTCGATAGTACTCTCAGCCGACCCCATTGCACCTGTTGTTATGTTCCATACGGTGAGATTAACAACATAATTACCAGCACCAAAGAAGGTATGTACTGGGTTTTTCTGAGTATTTTTTCCCTGATCGCCAAAGTCCCATGACCAGTTCGTAATCAAGGATGAAGGCTGGGATGTATCAGTAAACTGAATAGTCAAGGGACTTACACCCCGTGATTTATTTGATGTAAAAGATGCATTAAAGCCTTCAGTTAGCACTATGCTCTTATACATGGTATTTGTCCATATCGGATAGACCGTCGTATTTCGAACAACCTGTGTTATAAGATATGTCCCAGGAAGAGCATAGGTGTGAATGGGATTTCTATCTGTTACGGTAGGTGAACCGTCACCAAAATTCCACTCCCATTGATTTGGCGAATCTGTAGTGAGATCCGTGAATTGCACTTGTAATGGAAATGTTCCATATTTTGGAGAGTAATCAAAGTTTGCAATCGGTCTCTCAATTATGGTAATAGTTTTCTGAGTTGAATTAAACTGATTACAACTGTTTCCGACTGTGAAATTTACGACATACGAACCTGGCTGATTATAAATTGCATATGCATTCGGTTGTATAGAACTACCGCCATTTCCAAAGTCCCAATGATAGTAGGTTGCCCCAAATACGTCCGTTTGATTGGATGTGAAATTAACCCGGATATTTTCTCCGGTTGTATTCTGATAACCAATCAGTTTATCGGCTGTAAAATTAGCGTACAAACCTGTAACAGAGATCTGCTTTCTTTCTGATTGTGAAATATCATGCGTTGTATTCAATGTCGTCAGAGTGACATTATATACTCCTGGTAAATTGAACACATGAGATGTATCTCTTGTTGTAGCGTTCGGAGTGCCATCATCAAATGACCAATTATAATAATCCGGTTTGCTGTACCCGTTCATTGTCTGATTGGTGGTAAAAGAATATGTCACCGGGAATACAGGAGGTAAACAGGATGTTATTGGATTTGAAGAGAAATTTGCTGATATTGGAAGATATGCATTTACGTAATTTAGTCGGGTAGTCAAATTTGAAGACCAGTTCCCACTGGCATTTAAGGAGACCGGATATAACCCAGGTGTGTAATAGGTATGAACCGGATGCTCTGTCAACCTGGTATTCCCATCTCCAAAAATCCAATTAAAGGTTAACGTATCCCGATAGTCACAGGTTGAATTATTGAAGAACTGCAAAGATAACGGAACCTGACCCTTTGCCTGTCCAGTGAATGAGCTGATATTTGTCGTGAAAATTGTACTAATGCCGTCCCTGCTGTCAATATAAATTGGACGTGATACAGAACTATTTACCCGTAATCCACCATCAGGATAAAAAGGTGAGTCATATGATCTGTTCCATACAGTATAATTGATTATTTTCGTCCCATTCGTTGTATAACAGGTAGTTGCCTGATTTGTTGTCTGATTTCCCAGACCATCATTCAGTTGCCATGCATAGTGGGTGGGACCCCCGGTTGAGTTGTCAGTAAATGTTACACATAACGGGAGAACACCTGTTGTTGTCGTATTTGTGAAATTTGCAGATACAGGGAGATACGCGGTAACAAATCCAAACGTTTTATTAACTGGATTGAATGCCTCGGGATACGAACTATTGTATGCATTACATTTGAGATCATATTGCCCTACATCTGAGAAATTACATGTGATCCAATTTTTTGGCGAATATGTAGTTTCATTCAATAAATAGGTTGTTGCATATTTTTCCTTTATCTTCCATTCAAACCTATCTGCAGTACATGGTGAGTCAGAGGCAATATTTGCAGTAAAATTAACACTTACCGGAGGATGTGATACATCAATAAAGGAGGCATTTGCTGAAACATCAAAAGTCACAAACCCTTCCACATTCACATCTTCATCCCCGAAAACCGGGCTTACCAGGTTTACTACCATCAATGCCACTAAAAAGGCAAATACATAATATAACGGTCGCTCATGCATGACTTATAACACTCCCCACGTGGATACCGGTTCTTCCCATTTTTCAGATCAACACCTGACGTCATTCCTGACCTGAAACTCAGTTACCAGAACCAGCTCTCGATATATAGAAGATCATATTCTTCAGATATTATAAATATATTCATATTTTTTTCCTCTTCATACACCACACACATAATAATCCCATATTTACCAAAAGAACGGGGGAAGTAATTTTCAACAAAAACATACCATATGTACCTATGGCAGAGCCAGTACGGGTGAAGATGTCAACATCCATGGGAGATATTCTCATCGAACTCTATGAGGATAAACCCATTACCGCAGGTAATTTTAAAAAACTCGTAGAAAAAGGGTTTTATGATGGTATCATCTTTCACCGGGTCATTGACGGTTTCATGATTCAGGCAGGATGCCCTGAGGGGAAAGGAACCGGAGGTCCGGGATATACGATAAAAGATGAATTTGGAAAAAACAACCGGAACGATCGGGGTACTATCTCCATGGCGAACTGTGGTCCGAACACCGGCGGCAGCCAGTTTTTCATCAATGTTGTCAATAACAACTATCTTGATCCAAAACACCCGGTTTTCGGAAGGGTCATTGAAGGCATGGATGTTGTCGACGCGATTTCAAAAGTAAAAAGAGATAGGTTTGACAGACCAAAAGAAGACGTTGTCATCCTGAAAGCAGTAGTAGTCTGAATATTACTCTTCAGACTTGTTTTTTGTATTCTTATACGTCTCAATAAACCTGACTTCTTCTATTCCTGACACCTGATCAAAAATCGATTTCATAATGTAGGGTTTCATGTTAAACCAGGTATTACTGACATAATAAATGCCTGGCGGAAGTTGAATTAGTGCAGTTGAACCCTCAAGACTGACGTCCATGTCATACCCTGAGAAAAGCTTGATAAGCCCTGCAATCTTTTCAGTCGCGCTCTCAACAATCCCCTCGATACGGTACGTATACGTCAGGGTCTGTCCGGCCAGCGGGTGATTAAAATCCACAATCACACGGTTTCCAATTATATTTACTACCGTGCCTCGCCCTGCCTCAGGAATATTTACTACCATCCCTCTTTCCGGCTTTTTATTAAAGGATTTTTTCTCATACGACCGGAGAAGTTCCTGCTCATGTTCTCCAAATGCCTTTTCAGGAGGGACCTGAATTGTCTCTTCAAATCCGGGTTCTTTTCCGATTATCGCCTCATCTAATCCCAGAATAATCTGACGTTTTCCAACGCATACAACCTTCGGGGTGTAGTCCCGCCCCTCTTCATAGACTCCGGCTTCACGAGCTTTTTGTTCATCAGTCGTGTCAAAGAGTATTCCATTTGCATATCCGGTAAAGTGCAACCGGATAAAATCACCTTCTTGTATTGGCATTCCTGATTCCTTAAGTAAGTGGCAAACAAGATAGATAAAGGATAGTGATTATGCTCGAGATTGAGATAAAAGTCAGGGTTTCTCATATGGATGAGATAAAGGACCGTATCCTTACTATCGGAGGTCAGCATTCAGAGACGGTAATAGAAGAAGACCGCTATTACAATGCTCCGCATCGTGATTTTGCAGTAACAGACGAGGCTCTCCGGGTCAGAAATGCCGGAGGGAAGATAATTCTGACATATAAAGGACCGAAAAACACCGTTATGGGATCAAAAATTCGAGAAGAATATAATATTCATCTTGATAACGCAGAAACATGCGACTCGATTTTAAAAAACCTTGGATTCAGAACTGTTGCACATGTCAGAAAATTGCGTGAGTATTATACCTACCAGGATTTTTCGATCGCCCTGGATAAAGTCGACCATCTGGGGGAATTCGTTGAAATTGAATTGATCACAGAAAATAACGCTGAAAAAGCAGCGAAAAGGGTTGACGAACTGGCCGAAAAACTGGGAGTTGCAGGAGAACGTATCAGCATCTCCTACTTAGAACTCCTTCTATCTACACATTGAGTAATTTTACTTCAATGTCTTTCGCGTCTTCACCAAAGTGTATCATGGCGCAGTTGCCCATGGCAGCCGGCCCGGGATTTACTACTTTGATGCCACCTACTTCAACTATTCCCCGTTGTTCATGCACATGTGCACAGCAGACAAGGTCAAATTTATCCATGTACTTCAGGACACTGGCACTTCCAACATGGTTGCCACCGATCTCATCCAGATACCCCTGTGGGGGAGCGTGACTGATCAGGACATTATGAATACTCTTCTGCATCCGCTCCATTGATACTTTCATCAGATCATCGATCTGTTTGTCAGTCATTTCAAATGGAGTTCCAAATGGTGTAGGATTGGATCCACCAATCCCAACCAGAGATATCCGGCCCAGGTTCATATATGAACCATGAAGGTTGACACTGGAGCTCTGCTCTAATGCATCAACTACTTCTTTAGGATCACAATTTCCGGGAACCGAAAAACTCGGGACATCGATCCGGGAAAAACAGGTCTCAACATCCTTTGCAGTTCCCATATTGGTGATATCCCCTGCGATGAAGACAACATCGGGCGCCAGTTCCATGAATGATTCCAGCATCCCGTATTCTCCGTGCAGATCTGCAAGCAGGAGCGCTTTCAACATACGTTATTACTTGGAAATTTTGCTAAAAAATCTTATCTCAGGATTGTTCCATGATCCAGTTAATCTGCCCGATAATGCCAATGATCCAAGGGCTGATACAACCTCCGGGATCAGGTCACGGGATACACGGCCTTGGAGAGGGGTTCCAGGGAGGGGGAAAAACCGGTGGGCATGCACATACCCGATCCTGGCTACCTCCTGACAAAATGAAACCGTTTCAAGTAGTTCCTCATCAGTCTCATCAGGAAACCCTACGATGATATCAATAACCGGCGTAAATCCTCCATCGGTGCAGTGATCGATGGCCTTCCATACATCAGACAGAGTATGTCCCCTGCATATCTTTTGTAAGGTGCTCTCTGCACCCGACTGTGCACCAATATGTATCCGGGTATTTGAACAATATCTGGCAATAAGATCCACAGCCTCTTCAGAGACAAATTCAGGTCTGATTTCACCAGGAAATGTTCCAAGAAAGATATCTTTGTCAGGTATCCTTGAGAGTTCGCGCAATAATGAGTGAATACTCCTGAGGTCAGGATGGATACCATCAGTCCCATACGCAAGGGCATTTGGACTTAAAAACCTGATGTCATGAAATGATTGAGCCAGTTTTCCTATTGAGTGTATGCTTCGGTGACGAATCCTGTTTCCAAAAATCCGGGGGGTCT
>NZ_DAONKG010000097.1:0-8917 GCF_035406105.1 Methanospirillum sp. | reverse complement strand
AGAAACTTGCATCGTTATCATAAGAAGAGGGTGAAGATATGACAGAGCAGGATATCATAAGAGAAGCGGAGAGGAGAGCATCAGACCGGACCGACCAGGAGATAATCAGGAAAACGTTGGACGAAGGGGTGCAGACCGTCTGGGACAGGTTTGCCCTGCAGCAACCTCAGTGCGGATTTGGTCAACTTGGAGTCTGTTGTAATAATTGTGCCATGGGCCCCTGCAGAGTTGATCCCTTTGGAGGGAAGACATCTCTTGGTGTCTGCGGAGCAAATGTGGATACTATTGTCGCAAGAAATCTTCTTGATGATTTAAGTGTAGGAGCTGCTGCACATTCAGATCATGGACGGGAGGTTGTTCAGGTTTTACTCGAAACTGCTGAAGGCCATGGGCAAGGGTATCAGATCAAAGATATTGAAAAACTTCACCGGCTCGCTACCGAATATGGAATTCAGACAGATGGGCGGGATACAAACGATATCGCAAAAGATCTTGCTCTTGGCATCCTTGAAGAATATGGCACTATCAAAAACAGGATCCAACTAGCGGAACGCGCCCCGGAAAAGACGAAAGAGATCTGGAGAAAAACTGGGATCATGCCCAGAAGTATTGACAGGGAAATTGTTGAGGCTATGCACCGGATTCACATGGGAGTTGACGCAGACTATGTAAATCTGCTCCTGCATGCGATGAGAACTTCGCTCTCTGACGGATGGGGAGGGTCCATGGCTGCCACGGAATGTTCTGATATTTTATTTGGGACCCCGACTCCGCTCACATCGATCACAAATCTTGCAACACTGAGCAGAGATAAAGTCAATATTGTTCTCCACGGTCATAATCCCCTGCTCTCTCAGATGATAGTAAACGTCGCCGAAGACCCTGACCTCAAGCGAATGGCTGAGGATAAAGGAGCAAAAGGTATCAATCTTGTTGGCATGTGCTGCACGGGAAATGAACTCCTCATGAGAAGCGGCATCCCGCTTGCCGGATCCTTCTTTGACCAGGAACTTGCTATTGCAACCGGAGCAGTTGAGGCAATGGTTGTTGATTACCAATGTATTTATCACTCCATTCCGCTGACAGCCGGTTGTTTCCATACCAAGGTCATTACAACCAGTACAAAGGGGAAGATCTCCGGAACGATTTATAAAGAGTTCAAGCCCGAAAGTGCCCGTGATACCGCTCATGAGATAATTAAACTGGCAATTGAGAACTTCCCGAACAGAAACCCGGACCGAGTCAGAATTCCTGAGCGACCCATGAAAGTGATGGCAGGATTCTCAGAAGAGACTATCAGAAAAGCTCTTGGAGGAACCTACAAACCACTCATCGATGCCATCGTTGCCGGAACAATCAAAGGATGCGTCGGTATCGTCGGATGTAATAACCCACGTATTAAACAGGACTATGGGCACATTACCCTTGCAAAGGAACTTATCAAACGCAATATCCTCGTTGTTGAGACCGGGTGCTCAGCCATTGCCTGTGGAAAAGCAGGGCTTTTAGTTCCGGAAGCGGCTGATCTTGCCGGAGAAGGACTGGCATCGGTATGCAGACTGCTTGGTATTCCCCCGGTCCTGCACATGGGATCCTGTGTTGACTGTTCAAGAATTCTGGTATTAGCAGCGAACATTGCGAAAGAGCTCGGAGTAGGTATCGGTGATCTCCCCATTGGTGGAGCAGCCCCTGAATGGTACTCCCAGAAAGCAATCTCCATCGGGACCTACTTTGTCTCATCCGGTGTCTACACGGTCCTTGGTATCCCGCCAAAGATCTTTGGCAGTGCGAATGTCTTAAATCTGCTCGCAGATGGAGTAAAGGGAATTACGAATTCTGCATTTGCGGTTGAACCGGATCCGCTGAAGACCGCTGACCTCCTTGAAGCAGAGATCAACCGGAAGAGAAAGGCACTGAACATCTAACCTTCCTTTTTGGAGAGTATAATGGATGAAAAGACGCTTGATGGAATTATTGATAAATATCCCAATTCTTCCGGCAGAATTCTGGGAATTTTACGGGAGATTCAGATACAGGAAAGACACATCCCCATGGATACCCTGAAACTGGTTTCAGGAAAATTACAGGTTCCTCTCTCTGAACTCTTCGCTCTTGTTACCTTTTACTCATTTTTCAGTCTGAAACCGGTTGGAGAGCACCTGATCACCGTCTGCATGGGAACACCCTGTCATGTGAAAGGAGCAGAAAAAATATTAGAGACACTGGAAGAACATCTCGGGTTATCTGGAGATACACAGGACGGCAAATATCTTCAGACAACACCGGATAATAAGTTCACCGTTGAGATTGCCCGCTGTTTTGGGGCATGCAGTATGGCTCCGGTCCTCCATGTTGACGGGCAACTGCATGGATATGTGACACCTGAGAGAATCCCGGAGATATTAGAGATGTACGGGTGGAAACGATGAAGATTCAAACACCCGAAGATCTTGATTCTGTTCGAAAAAAAGGTTTGAAAAAACTTCAGCCGGGGAGACCCAGAATCGGAGTCGGGACATCATCATGCGGGATTGCAGTCGGAGGTATGGCCCTGTATAACCGGATGCATGAGATAATTCAGACAAAAAACCTTGATATCTCTCTTGTTAAGACCGGATGTATCGGTTTTTGCAAAGAGGAGCCGATTGTTTCGGTGAGCATCCCCGGAAAAGCGCAGGTTCTGCTTCGGAAGGTGCACCTGGACGATGCAGAGAGAATTATTTCCCTTGCTCTTCAAGGTGATGTTCCGTCTGATCGGGCACTTTGTAAAATTTCTAACTGGGACCATATTACAGGAAACCTTGTATATGGGAACGAGTTTGAGATTATTCCTGAATATGGAGAGATCCCCTTCTTCGCTTATCAGAAGAAAGTAATTCTTCGTGACAGCGGCCTTATTAATCCTGAGGATATTGATGAATACATCGGTATTGGCGGATATTTTGCCGCATATAAGGCACTTACCAGTATGGAGCCTGATGCTATCATCGATGAAATGAAGCGATCCGGCCTTCGAGGGCGGGGAGGAGCAGGATTTCCTGCCGGTCTGAAATGGGAGATCACGAAAAAAGCTCCAGGGGATGAGAAATTCATCGTCTGTAATGCTGATGAAGGAGACCCTGGTGCCTACATGAACCGGAACGAGATGGAGAGTGATCCCCATATGCTTCTGGAGGGAATGCTCATCGGGGCATTTGCCATGGGAATTCATGAAGGACTTATTTACATCCGGGCTGAGTACCCACTCGCTATCGAACGTCTCATATTAGCACTTGACCAGGCACGAACGTATGGTTTACTCGGACAAAACATCTTTAACACCGGATTTGATTTTGACATCCGGATAGCAACCGGTGCAGGGGCATTTGTCTGTGGAGAGTCAACCGCTCTTGCAGCATCCATTGAAGGAAAAACAGGCAGACCACGCCTCCGTCCTCCCCGACTTACCGAAAAAGGAGTCTTTGGAAGACCGACTGATCTGAATAATGTTGAGACCTGGTGCAATGTCCCGGTTATAATCGCAAAAGGAGCATCCTGGTATTCATCCATCGGTGCAAAGGGGAATACCGGAACCAAGGTCTTTTCCCTTGTCGGAAAGGTTGATAATATCGGTATGGTCGAGGTACCCCTGGGAACATCCCTGCATTCGATCATCTATGATATCGGAAATGGCGGAGCATTGGGAAAAGAGGTGAAGGCTGTCCAGACGGGAGGTCCGTCAGGAGGGTGTATCCCGGTCAGACTCTTTGATACACCTGTTGATTTTGAAAGCCTGAATCAGGTCGGAACGATGATGGGATCAGGCGGCCTTGTGGTGATGGACGAGGACACAAACATGGTAGACATTGCCCGGTACTTTATCAATTTCGCATCAGGTGAGTCATGCGGAAAATGTGTTCCCTGCCGGGAGGGACTCAAACACATGCTCCTCATCCTGAATCGTATTATCGCCGGCAAAGGTACTCATGAGGATATCGACCTGATCAAAGAACTGTCTGAAACGGTTCAAAAAACATCACTGTGTGGCCTTGGGCAGACTGCACCAAATCCGGTTCTGACCACGATGCAGTACTTCCCTGAAGAGTATGAACGTCTCATTATACAGAGGGAATAATCACTATGTCATTATCAGGTTACAGAAAGAGGATGGTCACCATCACCATCAATAAAAACCAGTACCTGGCCGAAGAAGGAGAGATATTCCTTCTCACCGCCATGAGATTAAATATTGATATTCCTCACCTCTGTTATGAAAAAGCCCTTGAACCATATGGAGCCTGTCGGCTTTGCATGGTTGATGTGGTCACCTGTGGAAAGACGACAATGACTCCCGCATGCACCATCAAAGTTCATAATGGCCTTGAAATCCTGACTGATACTCCTCAGATTATCAGACATCGAAGTCTGCTCTTTGAGCTCTACCTTGCAGAAGCACCAAAATCAGAGGTTATCCGTGAGATGGCTGCGAAATACGGGGTCACAAAAACACGGTTTCTCAAGAAGATTGTTCATGATGATCCGCTCATGGGAAAATGCATATTGTGCGGATTATGCATCAGGGTGTGTAATGAGATCATGGGCGGTAAAGCAATCAATTACATCAACCGGGGGCCATATACTACCATTAATACTCCTTTTTACGAACATAACCCTGACTGCCTTGGTTGTACAGCCTGTGCAAACGTATGTCCGACGAATGCAATAGTGTTTGAAGATTCTGATTCAAATCGGGTCATGCAATCATGGTCCGGAACAACGGTTCCTCTTGCAACATGCTCATCGTGTAAAACGGCATTTGCTCCAGAAAAACTGATGCATAAGGTAATGAACAAACTCGACCCTGCAATCATCGAAGAAATAAAATCCCTGTGCCCTGAATGCAGACGCCACTATTCCACCAGAAAAGCGACCAGGAAAGTCCCAAAGTCATGATACCCTGAACAGAAAACCATTAGAGGAGTAAAAAAGTAGAATGAGTAATCATGGATTTCGGGTAGTCATTACCGGAAAGGGGGGTGTTGGAAAGACAACGATAACTGCACTTCTCTCTCATCTTTTTGCAGGAAGAGGATATTCTGTATTAGCGGTTGATGAAGATCCCCAGATGAACCTTCCCTATGCAATCGGGGTTTCTCCAGAAGATACGGAATCAATTGTCCCTCTCTCAAAAAACCTGGACTATATTGAAGAGAAAACGGGGGCCAGACCTGATTCCGGATATGGTCTTATGCTCTCCCTTAACCCGGATGTATCAGATGTAGTTGAGCGGTTTGGCATGAAAGGCCCGGATGGTGTCAACATCCTCGTTATGGGAACCGTGGTAAAAGCTGCCACCGGCTGTCTGTGTCCGGAGAATACCCTGCTTGATGCAGTCATGAGACATATCAACCTGCGGGAAGGGGAGGTAATTCTCATGGACACTCAGGCCGGAGTTGAGCATTTTGGACGGGCACTTGCGAAAGGCTTTAATCAAGCGGTTCTGGTTGCAGATCCGACATTTAACGCAGTACAGGTTGTGAAACATGCAGCAGAACTTGCCAGGGAACTGGAGATACCAGACATTCACCTGGTCGTTAACCGGGTCAGATCGCCCGGAGATATATCACGGGTTGACAGATTACTTACCGATTATGATGGGTTTTTTTCCGGAAAATTTTATATCCCGTACGATGAGATGATGCTCCTCTCTGATCCGGATGTGCGGCCAATGCTTGATGAACAGTCAGAGTTTGTTGATGGTGTCAGGGAACTTTTGATATCTCTTGAGATGCATGGGCTTATGAGAGCGTGAAGAACGACCTGAAATGAGTTCAAAGTTTTTTCCAATAAAAACGTTAGTCTCATAATACACCATATGCCATATCACCTGTCGGCCCTCGTACTTTCTGATGTACAATCGGTTCCTGATCAGAAATGTCATTCCCGGGAAGTAGAACTGAAGAACAAATCATAGAACAATTCTGTTTATTATTTATCTGATAAATGTCCCGTTCCGATACTCCTCAAATGCCTGATCCACCTCTTCTTGGGTGTTCATCACAATCGGACCACCCCAGGCAATCGGCTCTCCAATAGGCTTTCCTGAGAACCATAAAAACCGGCAGCCATCTTCTCCTGAGGTCAGGTCCAGAACTGCTCCCGGAGCCAGCAGTGCCAGATTACGTTTTTTTAAAAATACCGGCTCTCCTATACCTATCGTGCATCTTCCTTCAATGACATACAGTACCCCAGTGAACCCGGGACGAACCTGATGATAGAACTTTTCGTTTGAGGGCACCAACACATCAAGAAACTCCGGATCCGCAATAATATCACGAACCGGGCCACCTATTCTCCTATATGTCCCTGCAATAACCCGGACTTGGGAACCATTCTCAAGGGTATCGATTGGGATCATGTCAGAAGAGATCTCCTGGTACCGGGGAACATGATATTTTTCCGACCGGGGAAGGTTTACCCAGAGCTGAAATCCTCCCATCTTTCCATCGACCGGCTTTGGCATCTCCTGGTGAATTATCCCGGAGCCCGCTGTCATCCATTGAACTGCCCCTGCTCCAACGATTCCGGCATTTCCCATGCTATCACTATGCTCAATCATCCCTTCAAGCATGTAGGTAACCGTTTCAATACCACGGTGGGGGTGCCATGGAAATCCTTTCAGATAATCAGCCGGATTATCTCCCCTGAAATCATCAAGCATCAGAAACGGATCAAACCGGGGGATCTCATGATATCCAAAGGCACGATGCAGCCTGACCCCGGCTCCTTCGATAGTCTCGCGTGCAATAAGAATTTCTTTCACCGGCTGGTTTAACCCCATAAATCATAATCATCTTTGTACGTAATAAGAATAACCGCATTCTCTAAAATTCAATCATATTTCATTGCGAGAAACATATTCAGAGAGAAACAGAAATACATGGAGACACAGATTATCAACTTTTGTTTCAGGCTCCTGGTGTATCGTTCTCTCCTGAATGACACATATATCATGCTTTTTTTATTTTAATGAGATTATACACAAATACCATTATGAACACGATATACTATCTCTATCTTAACCACATCGGCAACCATATCCGGAAGAGACAACTGCCCATCAGGTAGAGTATTGCTCTTCTGATATCTGACCTTATAGCCGGGAAAGATTCCCTGAACGGGTGTTATTGATGTGGACAATGACTCACAGAGTAAAAAACCATAGGGAGAATTATGTATGAGAAAACCATTCGTATCAATATTGATTATTATTCTTCTGAGTATGACCATAGGGGTATCATGTGGAGAATCATTTAGCGCATCATTTCCGGAAGGATGCATCGGATGTGTTGACGGCATTACCAAATCGGATACTGTTATTCAGACCATGCCATTACCAGCGGGCGAACTGGAACTGAATATTGATACAAAAGTGTTACCACGACGAACCTTAGGTATTGTATGTGGACCATCAGATTTTGTGTTCCGTGGATGGGATAAAGTGTATCCGGAAACATGGTATCGTGCACCAGGTGATATTATTGAAAAAACCGGAACCCCAAAGTCAAAAGGAGATCCTGATGGTGTTTGTGGTCTTGAAGGAGAGGAACATATCGTACATATGATCACCCGTCTGAAACTTTCCGAACCGATCCTTCTTGAAATCGCAATGGATCCATCTGTTGAGTATCATGGTGGCGGACCAGCATGGCAATATGCCCAGCAAAAGGAGATAACAATCTCGTATACTATTATTGGGGATAAGAAAATTACACCTGAACCGACCATGACCGGGAGAAATTCAGATATCTGTTCAATAAGCAGAACCTACAGTTCAAATCAAGGTACTCTCACTCTGGTCCAGGTAGGACAGGATGCCTTTGGCACATATACTCATGATGAGGGACGGATATCAGGCACATTGACCGGGAAAACGTTCCGGGGAACATGGTCAGAAGCCCCATCGTATACTCCCCCACATGATGCTGGAGAATGTGAATTTATATTCTCTGATGATTGTTCATCCTTCACCGGACACTGGCGATATGGCTTTACCGGTGAATGGGGATCATCAGCAGAATGGTCTGGATCATGGAGCGGTACAGAAAAACCCTGATTTTTTATATTTTCATGTCATCGACCGGTACCTGCGGATGCTGATGCCTTCGCGTTCATTTTGTTCCATGAATCAACTTCGGATGAGAAAAATAATTTTAATTTCTGGTCTTATATATTCCTGATATCAGAACAAATGCCTTCAATTACTGATTCATCCGCAGAAGCGTTACTATCTAGGACAGATGTTTTGAATATCACAAGACCCTTCTTTTTTAACCGCTCAACAAAGGGAAACAAAGCCTGATGACCACTTTCTGCACTCCGGCATGTCATTATCGCATACCCCTTCTTTCCCTGACATCCAATCAGCGCATCAATCGCTCCATTAATCACCGGAGTAGGTTTCCCAGCCCAGACCGGAGATGCGATGATAAGAATATCATATTCGGATACATCGATCGTTTGTGGCCGTATCGGATCTGCAAGCCCCTTCACAGCCCGGTAACATCCTTTTGGGACTACCATAAAACTCGAATATTCCTTCTCCGGAGTTACCTCAATCATTTCGGAACCAAGAATTTTTGAAAGATGTCCTGCAACTCCCCTGGTGACGCCTGAGTGTGAGTGATAGATAACAACCGACCTCATATCTACAACCTGCATACATAATCAGAAAACCTGTATTGCACACATCCATTTTTCAGAACCTGGATACCATCGTGCAGACCCTGATTTGATATTCTTATCAGATATTTATTATGGGTAATGTCATAAAACAATGACTCAAACATGGTTTGCCTCCCTGAACCTATTTTTTAAGTATCGAATTAATTACTTATCATTTATAATCAGTCACTTATTCGATTATTTCATCAAAATA
>NZ_DAONKG010000096.1:0-9011 GCF_035406105.1 Methanospirillum sp. | reverse complement strand
TGACCTGACCGGGATTCTATTCGGACCGGTCATACCATATGTAGCGTTTGTGCAGGATAAGGGATAGGATTTTGCATTTCACAGGGATCGGCACCGAAGGGTTTGAATACGGGAACTGATAAGATAAACAGAACGGACCGAACAGCCATGCAGGATCATCTGACACTTGTAGAGATACTACTCGGACGGGATCATTACCTCATTGACGGAGACATGATTGATAAGTTTGTCCGGCCGCTGCAGACCGTTACCGTGTATGATGCACCCCCGTATATTGAAGGGATGGCACGATGGGGTGAGGAGATGATACCGGTCATCAACATAGCACCCCTACTCGGAATGGACCGGGCTGACACGAAGAGGCACCGTACTCTTATCATCCATAAAGGAGTTGTCAGCGAAACCGAAATGGCAGTATCAGTCGATGACGTCTTTCATGTCAGATCGGTCATCCCGTCTGATATTATGCCAGCTGACATATCGGCATGTGAAGGGATGGAAGAGTTTGTAAAAGGACTAATTCGGCTCAGGGTCGGATCAGAAGAGAAAGATGAGGAATTCCTCCTGCTCTACCTGAATCTCCATAAGATGCTCACTGATCTCTTACGAGGAAAAATTGCGCGTCCTGCACCAGATTTTTATGTCTGGAGATGGGAGAGCGGGGCGGTGAGATCATAAGATCAGAACAGAATACCTAAGAATACTCCATCCATCTGTATCCTGTGCCATATCACTTTTTTGAACCTCACAACCATGTACTACCTATGAGCTGGAGTCCGGTTACACTTGAGAACTGGCTGAATAGACAGAAAGGAGCCCTTGATGAAGTCAGGGGACCTGTTGAGGCGATTATTCAGGAGGTCAGGGCACGGGGGGATGCAGCGCTCCTTGACTATGCCGAAAAATTCGACGGGGTCAGACCTAATGCAGTCAGAATCAGTGAGCAGGAGAGGGATGCTGCATATGAAGCGGTATCCCCCGAGATCGCTGAAGCATTGTCCGAAGCGTATGCACGGATAAGCAGATTTCATGAGCTCCAGCGTCGTGATGATCTCTGGATAACTGAAACAGAACCTGGAATCTCTCTTGGAGTAAAGACTACTCCCCTCTCACGGGTAGGCATCTATGTTCCCGGGGGGAGAGCAAGCTATCCTTCAACTGCACTCATGTGTGCCATTCCTGCCAGGGTTGCCGGCGTTGGGGAGATTATATGCTGCACACCCCCACCGGTTCATCCACTCACCATAGTCGCCTGTGATATCGCCGGGGTGGATGAGATATACCAGACCGGTGGTGCCCAGGCCATAGCAGCGATGGCATATGGAACGGAAAGTATCGCCCCGGTTGAGAAGATCGTCGGCCCCGGGAACCGGTATGTGACCACGGCTAAGATGATGGTCCGTGATATCGTGGAGATAGACTTCCCTGCAGGTCCCTCTGAGATTGCCATCATTGCTGATGAAGAAGCACAGCCGGACTTTATTGCAGCTGACATCATTGCCCAGTCTGAGCATGATCCACTAGCAGCGTCCATACTGATAACCCCTAGCAGGAACCTTGCAGATGAGGTCGGAACATGGATCACGCGACTTACAGCACAGGCGGATCGAAAAGATATCATAACCCAGTCTCTTGGGCGCTCCGGGTACCTCCTGGTAAAAGATCTGAGCGAGGCGGCTCTCGCATCCAACACGATTGCACCTGAACATCTTGCAATACAGGTCAAAGACTCATTGTCCCTGCTTGGAAAGATAAAAAATGCAGGATCCATATTTATCGGACCGTATACAGCAGTGGCCTGTGGTGACTATGCATCAGGAACAAACCATGTTCTGCCAACCGCTGGCAATGCCCGGTTCTATTCAGGCCTGAACGTGGCACATTTCACCAAGACATCCACAATCCAGATGATAGACAAGGAAGGACTTGAACTCATAGGGGATATCGTTGAGATGATTGCAGATGCTGAAGGACTATCGGCCCATGCAGATTCAGTCAGAATCAGACGGGGTACTCTCTGAGAAATGAATCACATCATACCCGGTTCGCTGATTACGACAGGGTTTTGGTCCGTATCCGGAGGAGCGTTATGAGCATTGAGACTGTATCAGCAAACCGGAGTCTGGAGTCCTGCGTATCATTCCAGATGACCGGAACTTCGATAAGGGAGTATCCTTTTTTTGTAAGACGCCAGATAAGCTCCACATCAAACTCAAACCCCGTTGCATGAAGGTCAGGCAGTACTGCATCAAGAGCCTCTTTTCGAAAAACTTTTGCACCACACTGCGTGTCATAAAACGATAGGCCAAACATCACCCGAATGATGGTGTTAAATATCCGGCTCTGGATACGACGGAAGAGAGGTTGTTTTCTTAAAAGAACCTGGCCGGGGAGATGCCTGGAACCGATGGCGCCGTCATGATCTCTGATAAGACGAGACAGCCGTATCAACTCTGCTATCGGAGTAGAGTTATCAGCATCCATAAACCCGACGAGGGGTGCCATTGCAACCGCAAACCCTGCCTGAACACCCCCGCCCTTTCCAAGACGGTGGGGGAAGGTCAGACACCTGATTATCAGATCCGGATGATTTTTTTTATACTCCTCAATAATATCGTCAGTATTATCAGTACCATCACATACAAAAATGAACTCAATGTCAGGATCCTTTAATTCTGACAGAAGCGGGGTTATCCGGGCAGATTCATTATAGGCAGGGATCACAATGCTGACAGATGGATGATTCATAATCGGGAGGGCGAAGCTCTATGCCCTATCTGATTCACCTGAAATCCTCATATGTATTCCCCATACCTATCGTCAGTCTCATGCTCGAGAACGGTTCATACATGAAGGTATGCATTACCTGGATGAAATAAAAATGAAAGGCCAGAAGGCAAACCCGTTCTTCTGTCTTATGGGAATAGTACCGGTTACGTACGGGGATGGGAAGGCACGGCTCTCCATGACGGTCAGGGACGATATGAAGAACGGTGAGGGATGGCTTCAGGGTGGCATCTATACCGCTCTCGGTGATGAGGCAATCGCCCTTGCTATCTATACGCTGCTCAACGAAGGAGAGACGATAGCAACTATCACATGTACAACTCACTATATCAGGGGAATTCAGGAAGGAATGATCAATGCTGACGGTGAGGTCGTCAAAAAAGGCAGACAGATGATATATGCCGAGGCGACCATCACTGATGCGAATCATGGTACCCTTCTCGCCCGATGCACTGCCTCTTTTATAGTCCGGTCATGAGTTGGCACAGGATAAAAGAGGGATCAGAGGTAACCTTTCTGCAGGTTTTCGGAGGAGGAACGTGAAGTATATTTTTATAACCGGGGGTGTTATGAGTGGGCTTGGAAAGGGCATAACTGCTGCATCCATCGGCCGGCTTTTAAAAAACCGTGGATACCAGGTTACTGCAGTCAAAATTGATCCCTACCTGAATATTGATGCGGGCACCATGAACCCGGCTCAGCACGGGGAAGTATTTGTTCTGCATGATGGTGGTGAGGTTGACCTGGATCTCGGAAATTATGAGCGCTTCCTGGATATTGAACTCAACTCCTCCCATAATATCACAACCGGAAAAGTGTACCGGATGGTCATTGATAAGGAGCGCCGGGGCGATTACCTGGGTCAAACGGTCCAGATCATTCCCCATATTACTGACCAGATCAAGGACTGTATCAGAAAAGCTGCAGAAGAGCCGGTATTTGATGGAAAACCTGCAGATATCTGTATTGTTGAGGTTGGCGGAACCGTCGGTGATATTGAAAGCATGCCATTTCTGGAAGCGGTCAGGCAGATGAGAAGTGAACTTGCAACCGCAGATCGTGCCCTGGTCCATGTCACCCTCATGCCATCAGACTCGATGGGAGATCTGAAGACAAAACCGACCCAGCACTCAGTCAAAGCGCTCAGGGAACTTGGATTATTTACGGATATCATCGTTGGGCGGAGTGAGCGGCCATTAAATTCACACACGAAAAAGAAACTTTCATCGCTGTGTGACATCCCGCAAAACGGGATCATCAGCGCTGCGACCGTTCCTGATATATATCAGGTTCCGATGGAACTGGAAAAGGAGGGGCTTGCTGATGTCTTATGCCAGCTTCTCCAGCTGGGAAAGGATGGTGCTGATCCTGAATGGTACCGTGTTGTGACCAGGGAGTATACCCACCGGGTAACCGTCGGGATTGTCAGTAAATATGGAAAGGAAGACGTCTATCTGTCTATTAAAGAGGCTCTCAAGCATGCAGGACGAAGGCTCTCAACCGAAGTATCAATCAGATGGCTTGATGCAGAACGTGTTGAACCTGCGGATCTTCGTGAGTGTGATGGCGTCCTCATTCCGGGCGGGTTTGGCATCAGGGGCATTGAGGGTAAGATCCAAGCAATCCGCTTATGCAGAGAGGAGAAGATTCCTCTCCTTGGCCTATGCCTCGGCTTTCAGCTCTCTGTCGTTGAGTATGCACGGCATGTCCTTGGCATTGCTGATGCATGCAGCAGTGAGTGCGGTGATGGAACGGCGGTTATTACCATCCTGCCTGAACAGGAGGGTATTGAGAACCTTGGGGGAACCATGCGGCTTGGTGACTACCCGGTTCACATCACACCCGGTACAATAGCCTATCAACTCTATCAGCAGCAGGAGATTATCGAACGGCACCGGCACCGGTATGAGGTTGATCCGGCGTATATTCAGCAGCTGGAAGATGCAGGGCTTGTATTCTCAGGGAAGAACCAGAACCGGATGGAGATTGCAGAGATTCCAAATCATCCCTTCTTCTTTGCAACCCAGTTCCATCCTGAATTCAGGTCAAGGCCAACGAGGCCCTCACCACCATTCCTGGGTTTTGTTGAGGCATGCCGAAAGAACAGAGAAAAGGGAGAATAATGGTTAATACGGAGAAATTTATTACAGAGGCCATTCGCCGGATTCAGGAGGAATCAAAAGGTGAGAAGGTCGTTATTGCCCTCTCAGGAGGGGTTGATAGTTCGGTCTGCGCAGAACTGGCATCACGGGCGATCGGAGAGCGGCTGATCCCGATCTACGTTGACACCGGACTGATGCGGAAGGGTGAGACTGAGCGGATAACAGAGATATTTGGTCATCTTGGACTGAAGGTAGTCAATGCTGCTGATGAGTTTTTGGATGCACTTGAGGGAGAGAGTGATCCTGAAAAGAAACGAAAGATCGTCGGTGAACGATTCATCCGTGTCTTTGAGCGGGAAGCGACAGCAACCGGTGCGCAGTATCTCCTGCAGGGGACAATCTACCCTGACTGTATCGAGAGTGAGGGAGGAATCAAGAGCCATCATAACGTCGGCGGCCTGCCACTCACCATGCAGTTCTCCGGGGTTATCGAACCACTTCGGGACCTCTATAAGGATGAGGTCAGAGCGGTTGCTGAGGCGCTTGGTCTCCCCCGCGAGATAGCCCACCGAATGCCATTTCCCGGACCCGGGCTCTCGGTCAGGGTCGTTGGAAAAGTAACCAGAGAGGCTATCGAAGTAGTCAGGGAGGCAAATGCCATTATCGAAGAGGTTCTGGTAGAGAAGTACCGGCCATGGCAATGCCTTGGGGCTCTGGTAGGACTTGGAACCGGTGTGAAAGGAGATAACCGGCTCCATGGATGGATCGTTGCAGTACGGGCAGTCAACTCACGCGATGGCATGACCGCAGATCCAATAGAGGTATCATTTCAGGATCTCAAGGAGATTGAATCGAGAATCACCTCCTCAATACCCAGTGTTGCACGGGTAGTGTATGATATTACCCCCAAACCTCCTGCAACCATCGAATACGAATAAAAATTGTGTTGATACCATGAAATACGAAGATAATTATCGCGAACTTGAATCATCATATTATATGCCTGCATTCAGCCGGGATATGATGCTGGTAAAGGGATCCGGATGCACGGTCACCGATGCAGAAGGAAAAACATACCTTGACTTTGTCGCCGGAATTGCGGTATGCAGTACCGGGCACTGCCATCCGAAGGTTGTTCAGGCAATACAGGAACAGGCAGCAGAACTTATCCACTGCTCCAATCTGTTCTATGTACCCCACCAGGGGACACTTGCAAAGCGGCTGGTAGAATACTCCGGATTGAAAAGGGCATTCTTCTCCAACTCAGGGGCTGAGGCAAATGAAGCGGCGATAAAACTGGCACGTGTCAGAACAGGAAAGACGGAGTTTATCGCCTGTGAGGACGGATTCCACGGACGTACCATGGCATCCCTTGCCTGTACCCACAAACCTGCCATCAGGGAGCCTTTTCTCCCATTAAACCCCAGCTGCACCTTTGTTCCGTACGGGGATGCAGATGCGATCCGCAAAGCGATAACCCGGGATACCGCAGGAGTAATAATTGAACCGGTCCAGGGGGAGGCAGGGGTAATCATTCCACCGGAAGGGTACCTCAGGGAGGTTCGGGAGATCTGTGATGAGAAGGATGTCCTCCTGATCCTTGATGAAGTACAGACTGGTGTAGGACGGACCGGGACATGGTTTGCGTACCAGCATGAAAAGATCCTGCCGGATATTGTATCACTTGCAAAAGGAATCGCCAGTGGATTTCCCATGGGAGCAATCATTGCCCGTGACGGCCTTGAGTTCACAAAATCCGAACATGGAAGCACCTTTGCCGGGGGCCCGGTAGCATGTGCCGCTGCTCTTGCAACCCTTGACGTTATTGAGGAGGTCCTGCCGTCAGTGGCACACAAGAGCGAGCAGATGAAGAAGGCACTTGCTGCACATGAACCACGAATTATTGGTCTGATGGCAGGGATTACCATCGGTGATTCATGCCCTGCGGTCCAGCAGCAATGCAGGGAGAATGGTGTACTCGTAAACTGTGCCGCTCATGGAAATCTCCGGCTGGTCCCACCCCTCGTCATCAGTGCTGAGGAGATCGACCGGGGATGCGGGGTTATTAATGCAGCAATCACATCGATCTGCTGATCTCATTCGTGATCTCTATCGGCAGGGTGCCTCCTACATATTTGCCAGAAAGCCGGAGGAGATTGCAAAGGAGTATGGATTTTGTCAGGTAGCCCGTCTGGCAAGTAATGAAAATCCATTCGGACCTTCTCCCCGTGCAGTACAGGAAGCAGAAAAAGCACTTGTATCTATGCACCGGTACCCTGATACCACCCATACCGGTTTGATTCATGCACTGCGAGAGTATCATGGAGATTACTCCTTTGTCACCGGTGTGGGAATGGACGGGGTGATTGAGACCTGTATCAGGACTCTCATCAATCAGGGGGACCTGGTTGCCATTTCTACTCCGACCTTTTCATTTTACGGCCTTGCAGCTGCAGCACAGGGAGGGGTCGTAAGAAACATCCCCCGAAATCCGGATTTCACGGTTGATGTGCCATCATTCATATCAGCGGCAAGGGATGCGAAGATATCATTCCTCTGCAGCCCAAACAACCCCTCCGGAACCGTAACACCAGTATCGGTCATTGAAGAGATCCTGCAGAACATAAACGGAATACTCTTTCTGGATAATGCCTATGTGGAATTCTCATCTGAGGAATATCACCAGCTCATGAACCGGTATGATAACCTGATTATCGGACGAACCATGTCCAAGGTTTTTGGTCTTGCCGGATGCAGGGTTGGATATGCATTCGTTCCGGACTGGTTCAAACTGGTCTATGACAAGGCTGCAACCCCTTTTACCCTTAATACCATATCAGCAGCAGCAGCTATTGGCGCTCTCTCTGACCATGAATACATCAGGAAGACGATTGCCTATGTCCGCACCTGGCGGGAAATATTTACCAAGGAGACTCGAAAACCGGTTCTCCCGAGCGGGGCGAATTTTGTAATGATAGATGTTGCTCCGCTGACCGGTGATCAGGCAACTGATTTTTTTGCACAAAAGGGAGTGCTGGTCAGATCATGCAGGAGTTTTCCTGGTCTTGCAGATCATTATATCAGGGTGTGTGTCGGAGAAGAATGGGAAAATATCAGGTTTCTTGAGGCATTCAGAATAATATGATGATCGCTCTTACCGGTACACCCGGAACAGGAAAGACGTTGGTAGCACAGGAACTTCAAAAGAGAGGAATACCGGTCACCTATGCTTCAGATACCATAGATCCGTACCGGCTTGGTAATGATCCTGAGAGGGATACCGATATCATCGATGAGGAACGCTGGGCAGAGGAGTTTAGTCCGGTTGAAGGGATTATTGAGGGCCATCTGACGCACCTCCTCCCGGCGGACCGGGTCATTATCCTGCGATGCAGACCGGATGTCCTCAAAGAGAGACTTACCAGAAGAGGATATCCGGAGAAGAAAATCAAGGAGAATGTGGAGGCAGAAATCCTTGATGTCTGCCTTGCCGAAGCATTTGATATTCACGGTGAGGAGAAACTCTATGAGATAGACACGACCAATGCAGACATTCCTGACTGTGCCGAACAGATTGAAGCGGTCATCAGAGGAACTGCAAAGCCGGTTGTCGGTATTGTTGACTGGCTTATCACATACCGGGACATGCTATGACCCTTGATTCATACCGCAGACAGGTAAAACCGATCATCGATCCGGTTGTTGCTGCATGTATCAGACTCAAAATCACTCCTGACAGTTGCACCGTCCTTTCTTTACTTGCAGCAGCCGGTGCAGGCATTGCATTTTACTTTTATGAAATCGGGATAGGCACCATATGCATCCTCCTCAATGCAGTGTTTGACGCTCTTGACGGTTCCATTGCACGGGCCATGGATATCCAGAGTCTGAGAGGGGACTTTCTGGATCATACCGTCGACCGGTATGCAGATATCCTCATGATATGTGGGATATTCGCCGGTCCGCTCTGTCCATGGCAGATTGGAGTCTTCGGGCTGACCGGTGTTCTTATGGCATCGTATTTGGGCACCCAGGCTCAGGCAGTGGGAATTGGTCGTTTTTATGGAGGATTTTTAGGGCGGGCTGACCGGCTTATTCTTCTCATTGGTGCCGGTATAATCT
>NZ_DAONKG010000095.1:0-9053 GCF_035406105.1 Methanospirillum sp. | reverse complement strand
CGCTGTCATATCAGGAATCCTGATTGAACGTGCCGGATATGCCCGGTATGTCAAGGCGGTGACCCTGGAGAAGAGTTGCTGCTGCGAATGCAGTGGAGAACCTTCATCAGAGACTTCAGTCCACAAAACCCGGTTTGCGAACTCACTCACTTTTGCATTCACCCTGTTTCGCCAGGTGGTACCGTACCTGATCCTCGGTGCAGCTATCGGGGCGTTCATTTACGGATTTATTCCCGAGGAACTGATCGTTGCTGTGGCTGGACCGGATAATCCGCTTGCTATCCCGGTCGCTGCAGTCATCGGGGTGCCGATGTACATCCGGGCAGAGACGATCATCCCGATCAGTGCCGTACTTCTTGAGAAAGGGATGGGAATCGGGGCCATCATGGCTCTCATTATCGGAGGAGCCGGGGCGAGTATCCCTGAAGTAACCCTCCTGGCATCGATCTTTGAGAGACGGCTTGTCGCTGCGTTTGTGGTAACGGTCCTTGGGGTAGCGATTCTTGCCGGGGTACTGTTTCAGATCCTTGCATCAGAGGGGATCATCCTCACCTGACCCTCTGATTTTATGAGAGTGTCTCTCGCGAAAGAGTAACCAGTTCAGAAGATAATGAGAACGAAGGAAAACCAGGGAAGATATTATGACAAAAAATCTGAATGTTGAATGGCTGCATGTCGGAGCAGATGTAACCCATACGTGTGAGCGATGCTCTGCAACCGGTACTACGTTAGCAGCGGTGATCAAGGAGATGGAACCTGACCTTGCCGGGAAAGGCATTCAGATCGTATACAAGGAAACGGTGCTGCCATTCGAAAAACTGCCTGAGTCAAACAAAGTCATGATCAATGGCAGGCCACTCGAAAAGTACCTGACCAATGCCCGGGTCGTTCAGACATGCTGCGAATCATGTGCCTGTATTGGTGAGCAGGATTTCGCTGAATGCCGGGCAATTCAGACTCCTGATGAGCTCTTTGAATCTCTTCCTGCCGATCTGATCCGTCGGGTACTAATGATCGCAGCAGACCAGATGGATGAGCAAACCGGACCATCAGAAGGGTGTTGTGGGTAGAAAATACCAAAAGTCACTTCATCAGAATTTCAATATCAGGAGATGAGGTTATTCTGATATCGACAATAATCTCAACTGTTATTGAATCATATTTACGTGCGCTTACGAATACACAGAGTGCATCATAGGATGAAAACCACATCAATACGAGGTTTGACCGGATATGGGATTACCTGAACCTGTTGAGGATACCTTATGTCAGATCGGCGGCATCGAGGGTCTCAGACAATATCTTCCCCCTGATGAAGAACTGATTCGAAAGAAGAATGTATTCTCTACACTCTCAGATCCCTTCAGGCTTCAGATACTCTCTCTTCTCAATGTCCAGCCACTCTGTGTCTGTGTAATGAAAGAGGTGATAGATATAGCCGATTCAAAACTATCGTATCATCTCAAGACGCTCATCACAGCCGGGCTGATCGAAAAAAAAAATCAGAGGGTATTTATCTGATATATTCTATAACCCAGACTGGAAAACGGTGTATACAGATCTGGTTATAGTCCTGGCCCTTTTTTCAACTCATATCTATCATTTCTCAACCATTCGGAATCACAGTATCTGCGGTATGGGAAAAATCAATCAATTTCCGGATGAATGTGCGGCAACTTTATCAATTCAAAAATAATTGAACGAGGGGAGGATTTATGATTGAACTTCGTGAAATCTTCGCTGTACAAAGGGAACAACCAACCCGGTCAGCTATGGAAAACCGGTCTTGCCCATGATACGTTCTCGACACTACTCCTTTCAACTCAACAATTTTTCCAAGATAATTTTCCGGACTATTCAGGATCGATTGAATATCAGGAGCAGAGAGAATCTTACTACCATTACTCACATACGATAGGTTCAAGGTAGAATCGTTTCCTTCAAATCCTGCGGCAAATCCAGGAAAGCGAGGAGGAGGCAGGAGAGAATTATGAGGGTATGTTTTCAAGCCATGATTTTCTCGTTATTTTATCTCTATGAGGTATATATTCATCATCTCAATATTTATTAAAATAGTCTCTCTCATATACATGCAGATATTGTGAAGATAGGAATTGTGAGTGATGGTCAGTATGGGGAGCGGGCATTTGAACAGATTAGGAAACGATTTCTCACAGAATGGATTCTTCTCCCATTTCCTTCTTCTCAGGTCGTTGACGATATCGACATCACCATTCCTCCCTGTGATCTATATATCTCGTATCTCCGGCATCCGGACATAGCAATGGAGCTGATCAAGACCGGTATCCCGGTCCTGCTTGGGGTCAACCTTGGTCCGGGATTCATGGCCCAGGCCAGAGAATATAATCCTGCAGTAATCGGTCCGGAAACGATGTGTTCAGTACTACCGAATACAGACTTCTGGCAGATCAACGAGTATGCGAAAGTGTTTGGCAGGCCGGTCTTTCATGTCATTCTGGATGGCGAACGGATCGTGTGGTGTCAGCCTCTGCGGGGATCGCCGTGTGGGTCTACGGATGCAGCTGCTCATGAACTGAATGGGAGGGAGTTTGACCAGGAGGCGATGAACCGGTTCGCTCTCTCTATATGCCATAACTGTCGTGCTCCCCGGTTCGGGAAGACCTGCGATAAGGAGAAGGCCGGGATTATTCACCTGGAAGAACTTGTCTCTTCACTCAAAGGGATAAACCCGGAATTGTGGGAGAAGAGTATGGAGGCTTTGAAGAGAGTTACCTGCACCCGGGCTTCTGAATACGATAAGGAATAAGAGAATTGACCAGGTATGAGTAAAAAAGGAGACTGTATTATCAGATTGATCGTAAGTCCCTCTTTTCAGATCAATTGATGTTCAGAATTATTTTCTCTTATTTTACAATCATGATCGGACAGGGAGCAGTCTGGGCAATCTTCTGACGTACACTCCCAAGCAGAACTCCTTGTAATGCACCAAGCCCGCGACTGCCAATGACGATCAGATCTGCCATCTCTTTCTTTGCAATGGCTACGATCTTAACTGATGGTTCCCCGATAGCCACCCTGAGTTCATATGAGAGTCCGGCATGGGAGAGAGCATCAATCGTGCGGCTTAATGCGGCTTTCGCATCTTCCTAAAGCAATGTATGTATATCCGTTGATTATCCCTCCTGTTGATACTCAAAAGGGGAGCAATTCAGAACAGATTCAAGTCTGTAAAAACCACTTATAGAAATGAACGAGTTCTTGCCCGTGTATGGCTGACGTCAGAAGAGGATGTGATGAGGGAGTTGTGCCTATAGGATTTGATCATGCGGTTTGGGATACTGGTCAATTGGTTTTATGGACGAATTTTTTGATTCTGATGATCCGGCATCAATAAACCGGTTCAATGCAATACTTTCAGAGTTTTATCAAAAGAACCGGCGTCCCATGCCCTGGAGGGATGAGATTACTCCGTACCGGGTCATTGTATCCGAGATCATGCTCCAACAGACCCAGGTGACCCGGGTCCTGAAAAAGTTTGATGAGTTTATCCTGGTTTTCCCGGATTTTGAGACTATTGCTCAGGCTTCACTTGAAGATGTCCTGCGGGCATGGCAGGGTCTGGGGTATAACCGGCGGGCAAAATACCTCCTTCAGATTGCGCAGGAGATAATGAACCGGTGGGGAGGTATCGTTCCTGATGATCCTGCAATGTTACAGACTCTTCCGGGAATTGGTTCAGCAACAGCGGGTTCGATTGTTGTATTCACCTATGATCGCCCGGCGGTGTTCATTGAAACCAACGTACGCCGCGTATTTATTCACCATTTTTTTCAGGACCGGGTAGGTGTATCTGATAAAGAGATATATCCGGTGCTCACCAGGACGATTGATCAATACCACCCCAGGGAATGGTATTATAGTATCATGGATTATGGGACCTTTCTTACGGGGGTTATAGAAAATCCGAACCGGCGGAGCAGGCATTATGCGGTGCAATCGAAATTTTCCGGGAGTGATCGGGAGATACGGGGCAGCATAATACGGTTACTATTAAATGAGGGACCGGTCTCATTCGATCTGGTATATGAGAAAATCCCTGGTGATGCCGGGCGGATAGATCGGATACTTGGGCAGATGATCCATGAAGGCCTACTCGAACGAGACGGTTCTCTTATCAGGTTTCCTGAGAACGATGCGAGAACGGAATGGCAATCAAAAATTCCATGATGACCTGCCTAAAAATATCAGTGACATATTACCTGGCAAAAAATTGCCTAATTAGAATATGGCCTTCCTGCCATCAGATATCTGCCGACCATTTCAGGGTATCCAGGATCTCTTTCTGCCGTGAATTGAGTCCGGTTATTAATACCCGATCATTGCCAAGCCCGATGAGGCGTATCTTCATGAGCTCAAGAAGGATCTTTTCGGCAGTGTAAATCGAAAGAAGACCTGATTGTGCATATTGTTCAAGCACCCACCGGTGTACCACATGTGCCATAAATGCTATGAGGAACGCTCCATTTCTCATCGTGTCACTATCAACCGAGAGAGGGAATACCTGGAAATTTCTGATATATGTGGAAAGAAATCTCTCTGCTTCAGCACGTTCTTCGAGCCACTCAAGACAGGTATCCCACTGGTATTCGGGATCTCCGGTGATTATCACCGACACTCCGCTGTTTTTTAGATAATTCCCCAGGGTTTTCCTCTTCACATCTACTAGTATCCGATTATTCTGGACACGCCACTGAAGGAACGGTTCATACATACCAGCAACATCAGCAACTGCCTCTCCGGGATTGACCCATTTGTAAATCGGTTTATCATTCAGATTTTCAAGAATGAGTTCAATATCTTCACCAAACCGTTCCCGTATCTCCTCTTCCTTACGCGGACTGTAGATGATATAGCCTTTTACCTGAACTGTTTCCAGGGAGATATTGACCGGAATAACAAAGAGGGTTTCACCGCGGAAGATTTTGAGATTCTTTGGATGCATGAGATCTGATCGGTATTTTTTTATCTCGTGTTTGATGAGATCATGGTCCGGATGAAGGGGGAATATGACTGGAATCTCGCTGTATATCGCCCCGTACAGGTTCATCGAGGATGAAAAACTCTTGCCAGATATGATGACTCCTTTTTTTCCGGAGAAGAGGTGCATGCCTGCATGAATTGCTTTGACAAGGTTTGATGTGATACGATATTGGGCAGTAGACAGATATCCGACAGGGATATTTTCGATATTATCATAAAAAAGAGCAATTGGTTCTATTCCATGGTGTGAGATCCCCTGGTGCCATGAGGTCTGCCGGACCATGGGAATATCCACGGTACTGATCCGCATATTCCCGCTCTCTGGTATCTGGGATAATGAGCGGCATATATTCAAATGGATGGATCCTTCACCCAGCTTCTTGAGCAACCGGGAAATACTCTGGGTGGTAATCTTCAGGCCAGAAAAGATACGGGGGAGGACTGTTCCGTCATACCATGATGCCGGAGAATGCAGGGCATCCGGATGCTGAATACCGGCAAAAAGAAGGGTTAAGAAGAGCCGTATCTCATGATCGGTCAGATGTGCACCCAGAATCTCCTGGATATGCAGATTTTTTACAGCCTGAAGATAAGGAATAAATTCTCCGTATGAATAGACCCTTTCCGGGTTTTTTGCTTTTTCCCTGACCCTTACCGGCTCCCCGTCAACATTCTTACCCAGATATCTGCTCTTTTGTCTGGTTCTCCGGGTCTCCTTGTCGTAGTAATAGGTTATCTCATACAGGTATTCATGCCCGTTGATCTTTTTGACACGGGTAGTCGTCTTCACATATGCTAATAGGCATGTACTATATTTTAAGATTTGTTATTTTTATGCGCAATATCATCTTATTTGGAGCTCAAATCGGTTGCCTAATAAATGAAGTAATAATTCGTATCCAAAATCTGATTTATCAAATCCCCAAGGCTAAATTTAATATATCTTAGCGATAATCTATGATCACCTCTCTACAAGAGAGCCTGTATGAAACACCCCCCCATCCGAATAACACCTGACGCATACATGTGAAATGCCTCATTTCACACCCCCCATCAATGTGTAAATCAATTCATGAGGTTCTTGTAGGAGGAGAATGTTCGATGAAGACCCCATTGGTCTCTGTGATACCCGATATCACTGGTTGACTGCCCCAAGGGAGCAGAGACCAATCCCCTTTTCCGTACCTATTGTATCTTTCAGTTCTACTATTCTTCAGGTACGATAAACAGGATGAACATGATTCCAAGGACTTTTGGTGGTTTTTGTGCCGTTCCTTTTGCAATCCGTTCATCCGGGTACCCCAGATTCTCACAGATGTAGATTTGGATATCCGGATGTATACTGCTCAGTGAATCCCCCAGGGTATGGATTGGAAAGGCTGGGTCTGCGATAATACACACCTTTCTTCTGGCACGTATCATTTCACAGCACTCATGGACCGCCTGGTCATGGTTTCTTCCATGGGCAGTGATAAGAAACAGGTTTGTAAGCGAAATTTTGGTTTTTGCTGCACCAAGCTGGACCGAGGATATGCCTGGGATTATCTCACCGCCCAGATACCCAAGGCCGGATATCATCGGATCACCGGTTGAGAGAATGACTGCATGATCAGGCAGTGTTTTGAGCGTCTTAAAATCAGTAATGGGTTTTAACTCGGCTCCGGCTGGAATGATCCCTCTGACCAGTTCAAGCGCCCGTTCAGACCCTGCAATGAGGTGTGATGATTGGATTGCCTGAATTGCCGCCTCGGTCAGCATGCCAGGTCCGCAACCAACCCCGACGATTTTCATGAGCTATCTCCGATAATTGTTCCTTGCCGGTTGACAAGAACAATCCTGACATTCGGGTGTCCGCTTTTAAATATCTGAAATGAGGATTGCATAGCCTCAAAAAAGCGCTCATGTGTCATAAACTCCTCGACGGTCGGGCAATTCGTACCATCCAGAATATGAGGATTTATGTATTTGAGTACCAGAGCGGGAAGTCCGCAGATGATCACCTCTCCGGTGAGATGCGGGACGATACTTCCAAGTCGAGAACCGGCAAGGATGACCTCATGGTCCGGGAATAGCATCCGGGCATATCGCAGCCCTATCCTTCCGGTGGTAAGGACGACCCGCTCTGCCTTCATGGCGCGTTCATAGACTGCCTGCTCAAGATGATCGTCCCAGGGTTCGACAAATCCGGTTGTCCCGAGGATGGAAATCCCACCAGCCACTCCGACCATCTGGTTCAGTGTCTTCTCTGCAACCAAACTCCCCTGCCGTGCATAGATTTTCACTCCTGCTCCTGGCATGCCGGTTTCGCTCATTGCCTCCTCGATTGCGTTTATAATCTCGTCTCTTGCCTGGAATGAGACGGCCGGATCTCCGGCTTTGTATCGCGGTGTGTCCCGAATCCATCTGCCGATACCTTCACCAAAGGTCAGTGAGATACCAGATTCTGTGATATCAGCTTCTGCAGTAAAAGCCAGTCCTGCAGTCACATCTCCTGGATAATCCCCGGCATATTTTATGCACTCACCAGTTCCCCCATCTGCATAGACCGGGATCTGAACCCTGATCCGGACGGGGGTGAGGATTGAGACCTGTGTAATTCCGGTTTTTGTAATGGAGAGGACTGCTGCTTTTGCTGCTGCGGCTGCAGTAGTTCCTGTGGTAAATCCCCGTCGCCGTATGGTCCCGTCTGATGTGAGAATAGCAAGCCCCTGTCTGACCAGCTGTCGTGATACCTCATCAGTGCAGAGTGATACCCACTCTGCAGGATAGGTAAACCCGCTTACCGGATCAAGCATTTCACTGTGGTGCTTCGTTGGACTCTGCATACATGGTGATGATCTCATTCATCGCAGCAACAGCAACCGGCGTCCCTCCCCGAGTCCCTTCGTTTGAGATTGAGGGGATATCTAACGTTCGGAGGAGTTCCTTGGACTCTGCCGCATTAACAAAACCGACTGGTGTTCCAATAACCAGGGCAGGTCTGATCCCGTGCTGAATCAGTTCGCAGAGGACAAGAAGTGCTGACGGGGCGTTCCCGATGACGACGATGGATCCACTCAGGCGTTCTCCAAGTGCCATGAGAGCGGCAGATGTCCGAGTTTTTCCACCGGTATCTGATGATGAATAGGTATCAAGTATACAGGTAACCTGACTATGATGCCCTTTTTTCTGAATGCCGGTCTGTACCATCCTGATATCTGTATAGATTGGTGCCCCCTCCTGTAATGCAGCAAGACCGGCTCGTACTGGATCACCCGTAAACCGCATCAGATCAGCCATCGCAAAATCACCAACCGCGATTGAGCAGCGCTGGCGTATCCGGTCAAAAGGCCCTCCATCTCCAATTGTCTTTCGTGCTAGTTCGCGTGATGTTCTAGATATGGCATATCCTTCTGGCGTATCGGCCCCGATATCAGTATACATACTTCCTGCGGTACCCGCGGGGGGTGAAGATTCCTTTGGCATTTGTATCTCTCCTCAGCATTCGTGTCTCTTCTCCGCCGATAAAAACGACGGTGTGCATGTCTATTCTGTCAAAAATATCCATCACATCCTGAAGGGTGGTAACGAGGATCATCTCATCAGGCCGGTAGGCGTCCTTTACAATCCCAACCGGCGTCTCACCGGGCAGGTGTTCCCGTGCAATACCGATGACATCTTCAAACAGACTTGTCCGGGTGCGGCTCTTCGGGTTATAGAGCACGATGGGAATTCCTACGGTGCACAGTGCCCGGATACGCTTTTCGATAATATCACGCGGTGTCAGGAGATCGGAGAGGCTGATGACGGCGAAATCATTGGTCAGGGGTGCCCCAAGTCGTGCCGCTCCGGCACTTGCCGCCGTCACGCCGGGTATTATCTCTATTTTTAGATTTGGGGCAATTTTTTCTGCCATCTCGAGAATAAGCCCGGCCATCCCATAGACACCGGGATCACCCCCGGATACCATAACCACATGCTTGTCCTGTGCATGGGTAATGGCCTGCCTGGCACGGTCGACCTCCCTGCCCATTCTGCTCATGATAACCTCC
>NZ_DAONKG010000094.1:5989-9113 GCF_035406105.1 Methanospirillum sp. | reverse complement strand
TAAAATTCATCAGGAGAAGGAGGCCTTTTCCTCCGTTTTCCATCGATTCGTAAAAGAGCAGTACCTTATCCCATTTTTGGAGGAGTATGCAAATACACTCCCGTATGAAAGAATCGAAGCCTTTGCATCTGCATGTGAACAATGGATAGGATATTTAAACGATTTTATAACCCCAAACCTCTCCGAAATACCTGATTGGTTAACCCTTCTTCAAAAGATCGTACACTCCTCTGAATATTTGATGAAATCACCATATTCATTTCCTGATGCGGAGATGATGCAGATATCCGGGAGGCCTGATGCGATTCTTTTTGATCCAAAGACAAAAGAAGCCGTCGTTGTTGAATATAAAGCCAGAAAGGAGTCTGATCCACTTCAGGATCTTGCCCAGACATCCCTGTATTCATGGCTGGTTCATACGTCAATCGGTATACTTCCCCGCGTTGATATCCTGTATCTTGAAGAAAAACAGCCGCTTGTCCGGTATTTCGTGCCTGCGATCCAGGATATCATAGAGAACCATCCCTCACTTTTTCAGCTGGCACGGGATATTCTGCATGGAAAAAGACCAGTACCACAATGCACCAGCCCTGCTCTCTGTCAGATCTGTCCCTATGCACACACCTGCGACGGGGATTTTGGAATACCTGTCGAGAAGACCAGCATTTCACCCAAACCTGTACCCGGTAATACTGAAACCCATGATACACCGCCTGCTCCTGATGAATTACTTTCTATGCTGACTGAAAAACTCAGGCTCCTTTCAATACCGGTTATTCCTGCAGGATATACCGTCGGACCAAGGTTTATCAGATTAAAGATAATTCCTGATATTAAAAAGAGGGTTACGTTTTCAAAAATTGTCAACCGGACGGTAGATATTCAGCTGGGACTTGCTCTCTCTTCCCCGCCGCTCATTCAGGCCCAAAGCGGTTTTATCAGCTGTGACGTGCAGAAAAGCAACTGGGAACCGTTTGATGTCGGATCACTCCTCGCAGACACCAAAAAACTGACAACACACATCTGTTCATTTCCCCTGGGCAGAAGAATCGATGGATCGGTATTTGTTGGAGATCTTGCTGATCCGAATATGACCAGTTGTCTTATCGGAGGGACATCAGGATCAGGGAAGAGTGAACTGATTCGTTCTCTGGTCGTGGCAATTGCTCTGAATAACCCTGATATGAACCTGACATGTACGTTAATCGATCCAAAACGGGTGACATTTACCGATTTTGGACAGTCTCCCTTCCTCTCACAACCGGTTATCATGGATCCGGATCGGGCCATGGATGCACTCATGATGCATGTCAGTGAGATGGAGGAACGATACCGGGTGCTTGAAAATGCAGGGTGTCCTGATATTTCAGAGTATAATGCACGACATTCACCGCAAATGAAGAGGACGATAATTGTTATCGATGAATATGCCGATCTTATCATGAATAAGAGCACGAAAGAGGCCCTTGAGAGTGCGATTCAGAAGATCGGGCAAAAAGGTCGTGCTGCCGGTTTTCACCTCATTTTAGCAACCCAGCGTCCGGATGCAAAAATTATCACCGGAGTCATCAAAGCAAATCTGCAACTGAAGATTGCCCTGAAGGTTACCTCATCCACAAATTCCAGGATTATTCTTGATGAAACCGGAGCAGAATGTCTGGCAGGATATGGTGATATGCTCATCGGCGGGAGTGTTCCCATTCAGCGGTTGCAGTCAGCAAAAGTCTCAAAAGACGATATATCCCGTTTTCATGCCGGAAACCCTCATGCATAGTATGCAATGATACCCGGAATCTATCCTGTTCATTCGGAAGCGTTGGGTTCACACATGTGCATATACATGGGAATCCCGCAACATAGAGACACATCACTCGTTTTCAGATCAAGACCTGCATCATATACCATTTTTCAAATTCCGGAATTGTCCGATGTCTTTTCTCTCCCTGCATACCGGCAGGAGGTCCTATCCTTTGATATACGATGGCAATTTCCAGATACAATAGAGCGGAATCTCAAGCAGCTGTCCATATTCATCAAAATGCCAGGCAACATTTCCCAGGCTGGTCCGGACTGCAATCCGTGGGCTGTATTTCTTCCGATATTCTGCAAGACTTCTTGATCTGGTCCGCTTTGAAGATTTCACCTCAATAGGAACGACATCCATACCCTCTGCGATGATATAATCCACCTCAGCCCTTCCCCCAGACTTCCAGAAATACGGTTTTTGTACCCCGGTTGCAATCAATTCTGTTAAAACAAAATTTTCCGCTAATATTCCCCGAATGTCAGCAGTGTGTGCTGAGGTATCGAGCATGACTTCTGCCGGAAACCTGCTCATTCTTCGCAAAAGCCCTGCATCAGAGAGATAGATCTTAAAATACGTGCCATCACTACAGGCTGTGACAGGAATAAAGGGGCGTTCTACCTTTTCGATTTTATAAATAAGCCCTGCTGATATCAGCCACTGCAGGGAATCTTCCAGGTCACGTGCCCGAAGTCCCTGTTTTACATGGGCAAATATAAATTTCTGATTCTCTTTTGCAAGCTGGGCAGGAATTGCATTCCAAATCTGATTAATTTTAGGAAATTCTGACACGGAAGCATATTTTATGAAATCCTTTTCATAATTACTGATAATCCCGTCCTGTATGGATTCTATACGCCCGACATCAAAGGTATGAATCCACGAACTGACTACCTCAGGCATTCCTCCTGTGATCAGGTATTCATGGTATAATTATTCCAGTGTTCCGGTGAAGGCATCAGATATTTTTTCATGGACAGATAGATTGTGAAGATACTCAAACAGGAGTTCTTCTTCCTTTGCAAGGAGAAACTCAGGAAAATTAAGAGGATACATCCGAAGCATCTCTACCTTGCCTACAGGAAATGAAATCTGTCTGCCCATCCGGGCAAGAGCCACGCCAAGCAGAGATCCCGCAGCAGCAACATGAAGCGTTGGCAGGTTTTCACAGAAGTATTTCAGTGAGGTTATCGCACGAGGGCATATCTGAATTTCATCAAATATGAGAATGGAACTTCCCGGCTGAATGGATTTATTTCTCAGAATGCTCAGCTCTTTAATGATTCGTACGACATCGAAGTCTCCTTCGAATATCTTTTG
>NZ_DAONKG010000094.1:0-5979 GCF_035406105.1 Methanospirillum sp. | reverse complement strand
ACCCGGTCATCATATTCAAAGTTAAAATATGCAATATCCTTAAATTCTGACTCACCAAAATTCCTTAATATCCAGGTTTTCCCGCACTGGCGAATCCCTTCGATAATTAACGGTTTCCGATCTTTCTGGTCTTTCCATCTGAGTAATGAATCGTAAATGAACCGTTTCACAGAGTGAGATTACACGTGTAAGTATATAATATGTGTAATCCGTACACAAAATAGCATCTTATTTTGTGTATGAAGTACACATTTTCGTACCTTACCTGTCGGAGGGGAGAGGTGATAGGAACTGTCGGATGTGTTTTCGCACGTTCCGGGAGGAGAGGCGTTCAGGATCACATACCTTCGGTACCGATCATAAAAAGAACTAATACGCCGGTTTCAAACGAAAAAGGCATATGAAATAGGGGCATGAGGGATTTTTTTGTCCCTTATCCCCGAATCGTAAACACACCCAGTGCCTGTGATATATTCTGAACTGATACGGCTGCATCTGCAATCGCATGACTAATCTGTTCGATCGAGGATGACACATCCCTTGTTGCAGCAGCAGAACCAACCGACTCCTGCGCTGTCTGCTGCACAAGCGTCCCGACCTCATTCACACTCGCCGTAATCTCCTCGACCGCAGCAGCCTGCTCCTCAGTCGCTCCTGCCACCTCACTCATCTGATCATGGACGTTGGAAACAGCCTGAACAATCCGGGTAAAGACCTGTAATGTCTCCCCAACCGCCTCATTACCGTTCCGCACCTCTTCTGACGATGTCTTCATGGATTCTGAAACCATATGGGTCTTATGTTGGAGATTACCAATAATTGCCGAAATATTCTCTGCTGACTTCTGCGACTCAAGCGCAAGAGATTTGACCTCATCAGCAACAACGGCAAACCCAAGCCCTGCATCACCGGCACGTGCAGCCTCAATCGCAGCATTCAAAGCCAGAAGCCCGGTTTGTTCAGCAATTCCGGTAATTACATCAACAATATGACCGATCTCATCCATCTGGCCTGAAATATCAGTAATAATCTCACTTGTCTTATCAACGGACTCAATAATTGCGTGCATCCCTTTCTCAGCCTTGCCGGCAAGCAGAGCTCCCGTTTCAGAGAGTTCTACAGTCTGCTGAGCAGAAGCAGAGGCACTTTCGGCCTTTGCTGCCACTGAACTGACCGTCTGTGAGAGATCCTCCATCGCACGGAGAATCTGCTGTACTCCGGACGTACACCGCTCGGCAAGGTTCCTGACAGCCTGTGCACTCTCAGAAAGTGTACTTGTCCCGCTCGCCACCTCTTCAGCGCTCGCATTTGTCTCTTCCATCCCTGCGGTCAGCTGCTCAACCGCACGCTTCACCTCTCCGATGGCCACAGAAGTCTTTATCCCAATCTCATTTAACGCATCTTTAAACCTGACAAACTCCCCCTCCATCCGGAGCCTCTCATCGGCCGCATCTGCAAAATTCCCTTGTGCATACGATGCAGACAGTCGCATCGCCTCCTCAACAGGGTCGCAAATCGCCTCAAGTGCATTGTTAATACCCTCAAGAATCTCCCGATACGCACCCTCAACCTTTGAGACATCAGCCCGTGCATGAAGATTGCCTGCGAGTGCAGCATCAGAAAGCGCCTTTGCCTCGGTAATCAGGGTCTGCAGATTGGCTATGACCTGCATAATCGCCGGTGCAATCTCATCCTGATCATCCCGTGGGCGGATCGGAACCGTCACATCACCTGCAGCAACCCGATACAGTGCTCCAATCGCAACCTTCTGCAAATCCTCTGAAAACTGGTCCATCGCCCGGGCCATGACCCCGATCTCGTCCTTGCGGACAAGATTCAGCCGATGCCCAAGGTGTCCACGACTCATCTCCTCAAGGACCTCTGCAACCCGTTTGAGCGGGAGAGTAATACTCCGACTGATCACAAACCCAAGCAGTACAGCTGCTAAAACACCAATAATACCCACAACCACAATAAGAAGTGTTGCGGCCGCAAACGTCGTATCGCCCTCATTATCTAGCTCATCTGCCGTCTGCACATTGATCTCCATCAGGGCATCAATCGCATTGGCAACAGCCGTGCGGGAACTTGTCATCCCCTCTGATGCTAGAAATTCTTTCGCATCCTGCTCCCTGCCACTCTCAACAAGACTGATCACCTGCTGAATATTCTTCTGGTACTCAGGCCATGCAGCCTCAAACTTCTTGAGCTCCTCTTTCTCTGCCTCAATCAGACACGAAGCCTTATACTCCTCTATATCCTTATTTACGTTTTTTATCCCCTCATTGATGGCGCTTTTTGTCTTATCCCGCTCGGTTTGAAGGGCAACAAACTTATACAGATCCCCCCGGATCTGATACGCATCACCATACGCCTTCCCCAGTTTATCAATCGGAACAAGCCGGTCATGATACATCGTCGTCATTCGATCATTGATATCCTTCATATTCATGTACCCGACCACAGCAACAATACCGACCAGCATTGCAATGATCAGAAACTTCCGATAAGCTTTGTACCTATCCTGATATTATCGAGATTTTTCATTGAAACACCTTCTTATGAACCATTGTATCTGGCTTTTCTGCAGATATCCATTCCTGGAGACAAAGCCCTGATGAATTATTTGAGGTGAATTCCTATATAAAAGGTATGATAATTACGGGTTGTACCCTGTCTACCGGGGTACAGGATGAACAAAAAACGGACAGATTCTGGAAACTGCATCAATCAGAAGATTACACCTCTTGTTACACGGTATGATATCCCCTTTTCCTCCGGATAAGCAATCCGGTTTCTTTTCCACTCATTGTGCAGTACTCACGGGGGCACCAGGTACAGATGCCGGGGTTTACCCGTATCACATCTCCCCCACCCGTCTCCATCTCCCCTCCGGAACCGTCATGACAAATCTGGCTCCCTTCCCTGCCTGCCCCGTCTCCTGAATAGAAATCCCGGTAATAGAGAGGATCTCTCGTGCAAGAAAGAGACCGAAACCGGTATTTTTTCCATACCCCCGCTCAAAAATCTTCTCCTTCTCATCATCAGGAATTCCGATCCCGTCATCCTCCACCTGGATAATCAGGGCATGATCTGCCATTCTGGTGGAGACTGTTATCGTTTTTACCCTGACACCATGGCGAACCGCATTCTCAATCAGATTCTCAAGCACCTTGACAAACATCAGATCCACAAAGACGGCACCATGGGTTGGGGTATGAATAAAATCGATATCGGATGGAACAATAAGATGATCCAGAATATCATCCAGATTCTGCCAGTCCGGATCCTGGGTCCCAAGTTCCTGATACAGTCGGGTAAACTCGATCTGACGTACAATATCTGCGGTAAGAGCCGTACATTTCCCGAGATAGACCGTCAGTTCATCACTTTGTATCCGGAGATCCTGTGCCAGATCCAGATACCCCATCAGCACACTTACCTTATTGAGGATATCATGCCGGGTGATACTTGAGAGCAAAGCCAGTTTTTTGTTTGCTTCCCGGAGTGAATCACTCATTATGGCAAGTTGCCGAAGCGTATCCTCTCGTTCCGCACTTCTTTGATAACGTTCTATTTCGGCCTGTTTTCGTATACTGACATCAAGCAGAATACCATGAAACCGTATCCCGTCATCATGCCTGATCGGGAGGGCAATTCCCTGGAACCATATCTCCTCTCCGGACGGTTTTATAAACCTTCCTTCAAACTGCCAGAGGGATTTACTCCCGATTGCATCACTGACTGACTGGAGAAATTCCTCCCGATCCGGTTCGTATACACATGCGAGAAACCGCTCAAAGACAGTATCCTCCGGTTGGGGACTGATTCCAAAAATGTCATAAAGACGGGAACTGACATAGGTAACCTTCATCGTGCCGGCCGGATCAACATACAGCTGGTAGACCACACCCGGAATCGTCCGGGTCAGACTTACGAAAAATTCTTCCCGCTCTGACAAAATTTGCTGTGTCTGTGTAAGTTCTTCATACTGATGGCGAAGCTCTTCTTCGGCTGCGGATAATTCTTCAATAGTAGCAGAAAGTGCCTCATGCTTTTGTTGCAGCTCTATCTCGGCTTTTTTTCTGGATGTGATATCGGTATGGGTTCCGATCATCCGGAGCGGCTTCCCGCGAGGATCCCGTTCGACAATCATCCCCCGTCCCTCAATCCACATCCAGCTGCCGTCCTTACGCAAAAACCGGAACTCAATATCAAACTGCTCTGATGCACCTGACAGATATGCGTTGATTGCGGAAAGGGCCGACGGAAGATCATCAGGATGAACCCGTTCCTGCCAGGCATCAAAATTCTCCGGAAATTCCTTTGGCTGATACCCGGCCATGGTATAGTACCGGTCATCAAAAAATGTTGTATTGGTCTTCAGGTTCCAGTCCCAGTATCCTTCATGCTTTGCCGCCATGGCATAATCAAGCCGTTCATTGGTCTGTTGTAATGCCTCCTCAATCCGCCTGCGATCCGTAATATCCCGGATACATTCAATCGCCCCTGCAACATGTCCCGCAGTATCAAAAAACGGACAGGCGATGAACCAGAAATACCCTCCCGATCCGTCATAAAAATGCGGAAGAAAGATCTCCGAACTATATGCAGAACCCCTTCTGGTAACCGACGGATAAAGCTGTATAATACACTCATCACCGGTCAGGGCAAGATCAATCAGTATCGGCCGGCGGGTTTGATATAACGGGATCGCATACTCATAATTTCCCTTCCCGATCATCTGTTCTGCAGGAATCCCGGTCATCTTCTCCATCACCCGGTTCCATGCGATCACAACCCCGTCCTGATCAATGACAAGGGTTCCGTCAGGGAGGAATGCGATGATATTATCCATCTGGTTTTTTGTACATGCAAGATCCTGGTTTGCCTGTATCAGCCGTTCTTCACTTTCCCTGACCGCAGCTTCAGCAGAGAGGATCTCTTCGTATGCCGTTGCCAGCTCCTCATTCTTTTTAATCAGTTCCATCTCTGCATGCTTTCGATCCGTGATATCCCGGATGATTGCCTGCCCATATATTCTGCCCTGTATGCTTATCTGCTGAAGCGTGACCTCGCCATAAAACTCTGTCCCGTCATGACGACGGTAGACAAACTCAAAGGTATGCGGGTTTCCATCCTCTGTCAGCCGTGTTTTCTCATCAGTCAGGTCTCTGGAAGATACGTCATCAGACTGCAGAATCGGGGCAAAATCAGTAAGATATGAACCAATCAACCGATCCGGTGATACCCGGAACAGAACCGCTGCCTGATGGTTACCATCAACGATAACACCCTTATCCAGGATAAGGATCGCATCGCCTGCACTCTCAAACAAGGTGCGGTACTTCTCCTCACTCTCAGCGAGTGCCTGCTCCTTAAGCGTGAGCTTTTCCAGATTTGCCCTGAGTTCCTCCCCGGTCCGGGCAATAACATCATACGCAGCCTGTAGCTCCTCATGACTCTGCTGTATTTTTAACTCCTGCTCTTTCTGACTGGAGATATCAATATGAGTCCCGACGGTAATAGACGTTGGAGTGTTTGTCTCATCCAGAAGTGTTCTCCCCCGTGACCAGATCCAGACCGGATGTCCGTCTGCATGCATCATCCGGAAGTACTGCTCATACATCCCTTCCGGGTGTTCCAGATAGGAGCGGAAGGTATCCACGGCTTTTTGCCGATCATCAGGATGGAGCAGGTCTATCCATGCCGGGAAGATGCTGCCTGGCTGCGAGAGGTCATACTCCCTGATGTCCCGGCCAAGCATGGAAAAATACTCCGGACTGCACCAGAGCGAATCAGTATCCGCATGATACTCCCATGCACCGGTATGCGAGGCGGAAATAAAGGTTTCATACCGCTTCAGAGTCTGTCTGAGTTCCTGAAGCGATCGCTTCAGATCCTGTCCGGTCTTGTTCATCAGGATCGCCTGACGGATCTTATGAGCAAGTTCTGCGAATTGTGCCTTTGGATCTCCTC
>NZ_DAONKG010000093.1:0-9155 GCF_035406105.1 Methanospirillum sp. | reverse complement strand
TTTTCGAAAAAGGGAACTGATTCTAAAGGACCACGGAGGATACAATATCCCCTGTATTCTGGTTACCCTGCATGATCTCCGTCAGGTTATCATCTGGGATCTCTCAAGAGAAACAACCCTTCATGATGAGATAAAAAATATTCTTTTCATTCACCTGATAAACTCTGGTTCGACGGCCGGGTACCTTTTTCTCAATAATGCCATCTTCCAGGTCATGAATACATCTGAACCAGACATTCAATTCTGCGCCGATATCAAGCCACTGTCGGATGCATTCTGCAATGACAGGGTATATGAAGAACCATCCTTCTCTGAACGTCTTGATCGGTACCTGGATACCGTATACAGATCCGTATCACGGGTATTTTATCAGACGTATGGTGAGGGTGAACGAGACAAAAGGGAATATTTTGTCCTTTCCGGAATTCTGAAAATATTTTTTGTGAAAATGCTTTATGAATCCGGAATTGAATATTCAGGCATTTCTGATGATTCCTATATATGGCATCTCATTACCTTCGGGACCACTATTCCAGGATATCCTGATGATGAACCAATTCAATGCCAGGATCCGGTTTTTACCCGCATGGTGGACGAGGGCTGCAGAATCCAGGTTCCTGAATCAGTCCGGTTTCATCTTATTGATCCGATTATTGCGATTCGTGCATTTTGCCGGTTGATGAACCGGATAACAGGCAAGGGAAAAGTTCGGACAGAACAGAGGAACTATGAGGACGCCCTCCCCTCTCTCATCTCATCGCCGGTGTTTTCCCATGTAATCCGGAGTATACTCGCATATGAGGAGCAGCCGGCTATCATTGATCCGATATCCGGGACAGGTGAATTAATCCTCCTGCTTTTGAGAATGTATCATAACCCAGACAGATCACCTCTTGACCGGCTCCAATGGATCGCTCATTCTGTCTTTTGTCAAGATCCTTCCTTCTCCAATGTCCTCCTGACCAGGTTTGGCCTGATTCTGTATGTAATCGATGGTGAGTTCCTGCATCCAGCCCTCTTCGCATCATATCACGGTGAATGGCTGCCTGCCATCCGTTCGCATATCAGGGTTGGAAATACCCTGTTTAACAGGGAGATTGTGGATGAATATCTCTCAAAGCAGGAGGCTCAGTCAGCTTTTTATCACCTGAGGCCTGCAGATTCAGAATGGCCGGCTTGTCCGCTATCTCGCTCTGTGGTGCTTGTTACCGCCCCATACATCCAAAGCGACTGCACAGATCAGGAGAGATGCCAATACCTGTGGAAACATTATTCTTCATATTCCCACGATGCACGGTGGGCCCTGTATTTTGCGGAATATATCATCAAAAGACTCTCATATAATTCGTATTTTTTTCTCCCTTCATCCTGGATTTCAGAGCAGCATGCAGGTCCATTCCGGAAGATGATCAAAGAGAGCAGAATCTCTCGGATCATTTTTGAAGAGGATGATCAGGACCGGAGGAAACCTGATGGATGGTCATGTCTTCATGCACAGGAGTATCAATCATCCATTGAGATTATCCGGATAGCAGAAAATGGATCAATCACCGCATATCAGGTAAAACAGGAGGATCTGCCAGAACATGATGGCTGGAATTTTGAAGATCCTTTTGGAAAGGATATTTTGAATGCATTAATGAGGGATACAATTACGCTCTCAGAGTATTGCCTCGGTGCAACATACCGCCCCTCGGATCTTGCAGGAATGGAGGGCGGGGGAGTGTGGATCTCAATCAGAATAATCAGTGACAGACTGATGGTGACCGCAGGAGACACCCCGGAACAGAATGCTGATCTGATCATCAAAGGCCCTGATGAATACCTTGAGGGGGTCCTCTCTTCTCCACTCATGAGGTGGTACTGCACATATGTACGCAGAGCAGGACGCTTCACCCGTTCAGACCTTCTCATATCTGCACTCCCGATACATCAGCCTGACTGGTACTCTCCTGAAGAGAAAGAGTACGTCAGACTAATAACCGATTCATTGCATGAACGAACCTTTCTGATGGAGAAAACCGGTTACGCCAGATCGTATCATGATCAGGACCGCCTCTTTAAAAGACTTATTCAGATTGAGGAAAGAATTCATACAGGAGTATGCAGGTTATACCATATCCCGCCATCACTGCAGGACCTGCTCTTGTATAGGGACCGGGAACAATTTCATCTCTACCGGAGATGATTATCTACATTATGATTATCAGGCAGTTTTTTATTCCTGGGATTGCTCACAGTTCCTACCTTCTTGGCGGGGTATCATCGTGTATGATTATCGACCCTGCACGGGACCCTGATATCTACCTGCATGCTGCTGAAGAGGAAGGATTTCAGATAATCGGTATTCTGGAGACACATCTGCATGCTGATTTCATATCAGGGCATTGTGATCTTCATGAAATCACCGGGGCACCAATATATGCTCCAAAAAGTGCTGCATGCGAATTTCCCCATATTCCGGTTCATGAAGGGAGTACTATACCACTTGATGACTGTTCCATCTCTGTCATCGAGACACCGGGACATACCCCGGAACATGTCAGCTATGTCGTCACGCACCTTAGCAGAGGCGATGAACCAGTGGCTCTTTTTCCAGGTGATACCCTCTTTGTGGGTGATGTCGGAAGGCCGGATCTCTTTCCCGGTCGGGCACATGAACTGGCCGCAGCCCTCTATGACTCCCTGCATAAGAAGATCCTGAAACTGCCTGATCATTGTGAGGTCTATCCGGCTCATGGTGCCGGATCATTCTGTGGCAGGTCATTATCTGCAAAGAGGTCAACGACCATCGGATATGAAAGAAGGTTTAATGAGGTCCTCCAGATTCAGGACAAAGAGACGTTCATTGATAAACTTACAAAAAATATGCCCCCCTCCCCTGATCATTTCAGCCGGTGTTCCGATATGAACCGGAGAGGGCCTACGCTTCTCTCACATCTTCCACCGGCAAAACCTATCAGTCCGCGTACCGGAAAAGAGATCCTTCAGGAGGAAGCAGCCGGGGTTCTTGATACAAGGCGATATGATGCATTTGGTTCGTCCCATATCCCAGCAAGCTGGAACATTGACCATGAGATAAACTTCTCAACCTTTGCCGGCTGGGTGATACCTCCTGATATGAAGATTCTTCTTGCTCTTCATCATCCGCATGAGATCACGAAGGTTCTTCCCATGCTCCATCGGGTGGGAATAGATCAGATCATTGGCTATATTGACGGAGGTGTCGCCGGGTGGGCGCTGGCCGGAAATGCTCTTGATCATGTCAGGACAATATCAGTTCATGAACTGAAAAGCTGGATAAACGCAGAAAAAGACCTCATCATCCTTGATGTAAGAACAGGCGGCGAATATGCCGGATATCATATTCCCGGATCAGTCAATATCCACTGGCCTGATCTTCGGCACCGGTATTCTGAACTCCCGCATAACAAGGAAATAATAGTGATGTGTGCTACCGGTGCCAGGTCCTCAATCGCATGCAGTATCCTAAAAAGAAATGGTTTTTCTCAAATCATCAATGTGGCCGGGGGATATTCCGGCTGGATTGCAGCAGGGTATTCATAACCGGATCTGATCACTTCTTCTTTTCCATATATTCCTGGATCTTCCTCTCTTCCCACTCCTTTCCGAGCATCCCGTCATTTCCAAAGACATCATATGCCTGCCATACCATAGCAATCCCCCAGAAGAGTGTCACCCAGTAAAACCAGAAATAACCAGGGCTCATAATGAGGTTTATGATAAAGAGAACCGCGTTGACAATAATAAACAAGCCAAGTTGTCGGTAGAATCCTCTGAGCTTTGTAACTTTTCTTTTTGCTTCGTGATACTCTTCATTCGGTGTCATGGATCCATGTTGAGCTTAAAAGAGTATTAAGATAATATACGAGGATAAATCCAGCTTTATTGATTCTTCATCTACCCTGAAATCCACAGTGGTTTGACGACGTTCCGATGCTTCCCGCCTCATATACGGTGCTCAGGATCTGTGGTGATGGTATAGCTGCCGAGTGGGAAAGAGTACCGGGAACGCTGTAGAAGTGATGTTTTTCTTGCCTGGTATAAAAAACAGGCTTTATAGAATGCCAGGAAGGCGCGGTTTTTCTATTCGATACAAATCTTTTAACGCATAGATCTGTGTACGATAAAGCATGATGATACCATAATGTCATACGAAATATTCCAAAGAAGAACAGTTCAAAAAATTAACAAAAATAAACGTTAAATCTTAGGCCTGGACCGGGAATTGAACCCAGATCGAGGGAACCACAATCCCTTAGGATAGCCATTACCCCACCCAGGCAGGTTGCACCATATATGTTATCCGGAAGATGACTTGAAGCTATCCTCATGAGTTTTCAGACGGTATCTGATCCTGATCCAGGATGAAGGTCTATGGCAGGTATTGTGAACGATTATTAATCGTGACCACTGATGTATACCACAGTATCAGATCTCTACCCGGAAGGATATCTCCTGTTTTCATATAGCACCGGGAATTGACCGCATAATATGAGTGGTGGTGGAAAGGTGGGTAAAAAAGCAGCAAAAAAGAGTAAAAGCGACGGTGATACACCCCATATCAGAACTCCGATTGTCTGCGTTCTCGGGCATGTGGATCATGGCAAAACATCCCTTCTGGACCGAATCAGGGGTTCCTCAGTCGTTGCCGGAGAGGCAGGAGCGATTACACAGCATATTGGTGCAACCATTGTACCGATAGACTCGATCATGAACATGAGCGGAGGAATGAAAAACCTCAATATCAGCGTTCCCGGCCTGCTCTTTATCGATACCCCTGGTCACCATGCATTCACTACGCTTCGGGCGCGAGGAGGAGCACTCGCCGATATGGCAATCGTGGTCGTTGATATTACCGAGGGATTTCAGCCGCAGACCATCGAGGCGATTCAGATCCTCAGAAACTGTAAAACCCCGTTTGTCGTGGCCGCAACAAAACTGGATCGGATTCCGGGATGGCGAACATCCGAAGGGGCTCCATTCCTGAAGTCGTTTGCATCACAGAACGAACGGGTAACACTTCTGGTTGAGACCAAGGTTTATGATATTGTTGCAACTCTCGCAGAACATGGATTCTCGTCCGAACGTTTTGACAGGGTAACGGACTTTGCCAGAAACCTTGCAATTGTGCCGGTCAGTGCCCACACCGGAGAGGGAATACCTGACCTTCTGATGGTACTTATCGGTCTTGCACAGCGGTATATGGAAGAGGCCCTGACCCTTACTGTTAACGGGCCGGGATCAGGAACGGTCCTTGAGGTGAAGGAAGAGAAAGGCCTTGGGGCCACTATCGATGTCATTCTGTTTGACGGGACCATCCGGGTTGGCGATGAGATAGCCATTGCAACAACTGACGGTGTGCAGACAACCAAGGTGAGATCTCTTCTTCAGCCACGGCCCATGCAGGAAATTCTGGTCGAGGACCGGTTCTTACGGGTGAAAGAAGTCGTCGCTGCCGCAGGAGTAAAAGTCAGTGCCCCAGGGCTTGATCAGGTCATTGCCGGATCACCGATCCGGGTCATCGGTGATGATCCGGAAGAGGTAAAAGCAAGTATTGCAAGGGAGATGACCGAGATCAATGTCACCCTCTCACCCGAAGGGCTGATAATCAAGGCCGATACAATCGGTGCGCTTGAAGCATTATGTAAGGAATTATCCGCGCATGAAATTCCGGTTATGAGGGCAGAGGTGGGTCAGGTCAGCAGACATGATGTAATAGAGGCTGAAACAATAAAAGACCCCCTGTACAGGGTTTTGATAGCGTTCAACACACCGGTTCTTCCTGATGCCCAGGATCTTCTCAAGGAACCGGCTTATTCAGAGATGATTCAATTCTTCTCCGGTAATGTCATCTACCATATTCTTGAGGACTACCTTGAATGGAGGAATAATCTTAAGAGAATAATGGACCAGAAGAGATTTGAAAAGATCATCTTCCCGGCTAAAATACTCGTCCTTCCTGGATGTGTCTTCAGACAGAATAACCCTGCAGTGGTTGGAGTCAGAATCCTTTCCGGGACACTCCGTACCGGTGTGAATCTTGTCAGAAGGGATGGCAAGAAGGCAGGAACCCTGAAATCAATCCAACTGCGAAAAGAGAATATTCAGGAGGCTCATGCCGGAGATGAGGTCGCAATCTCCATAGAAGGCGCAACGGTTGGCAGACAGTTTGATGTGGAAGATGAGTTGCTTGTAGGGATTCCGGAGCGGCATGTAAAGGTCCTGGAGACTGAGATGCTCTCACACCTGAGTGAGGATGCAAAGGAAGTACTTGATGAATACACCCGGCTCTTCCGCCGTGAAAATCCCTTCTGGGGGAAGTAGAATTATAAAGGATATATACCAAAGTGTATGGAGACTTCTCAGCAGAGTCTGAGTGATGGGTTCTTTGGTTCGGACGAGAATAAAAGTCTGCAGCGATCGTGGAATATTTAGATTTGGTGATAATAATGGTTGATTTCAAGGTGGTTCTTTCAGATCCGGCAACTGGTAAGGCATATAATATTGATGCCAGTGGTGCAGGAGCCGGGGCATTTATTGGTAAACGTATTGGTGATGAGATAGATGGTGCAGCACTCGGGTTTGAGGGATATAAAATCCGAATCACCGGTGCATCAGACCGGAACGGAACCCCTGCACGAAAGAGCCTGCAGATAGCAGGACGACGGAAGGTTCTGATGGCAGGCGGCGTCGGATTCCACCCGCGTGTCGAAGGTGAGCGCCGGAGAAAAATGGTCCGTGGTGCGGAAATCACCCAGGACTTTGTCCAGATAAACGCAATCGTCGCAACCCAGGGTCCAAAGACCCTTGCAGAATACTTTGCTCCGGCAGAGCCTGAAGCACCGGCAGCAGAATAAATATCTTCAATCTTTTTTCAGCAGACCCTGCCGTAACTGGTCGAGAAGGTCAGCAACGGCGACGTTATGTTGTTTTGCCACAATGACCAGTGCCGCTTCAGGTCTGATGTTGCCATCAAAATGTTCGGAGATTATCTGATTCATCCGGGCAATAATCTCTTCAGGCTCCTTTTTTACCTGACCGGTAATCCGATCGAGGAGCTGTTCAAAGGGATCATGCACATCAAAGATGGATGACGATGGCTTATATCCGATAGGAATCTGAACCTCTGCGAGATCAAAGAGAGGATAATACATCTCTCCATCGGTTCCCAAAAGATGTTGCTCTAACCCCCGGTGAATGAGGAGATCGACCTGTTCGCGGTCCATCCACCTGCGGTCAAATGCATAATAGTAAATTAATTCACTTTTTCCAAGTTTTTGTGCTCGGCTATGATAAAAAGGTGCTGCTAATGCGGTTTTAAGTGTCATATCTCATTACCTGGGAGAAATATCCATCAGTCATGTTTATTCTCTTATGTAATCATGTTTTTTTCTCTGATCTAAAATCAGCACGTATATCAGGCGTTTCATAACATCCCATGCTTTTTATCTGTGCAGGAGAATATTGGTGGTACACTTTCTGCATAGGCGGATGGAGATGTGAGTCAGATGTTTGGAGATTTCAGATCGCATATCATACTACTGATGTGGGTGCTGGTGGGGATTGGCACCATTTTAGTGAGCAGCGTTCTGGCAGATACGCAGGGTGTTCATGCGACAGCACCCGGATATCATCCTGGTCTTTTTACGACTGGGACCCGTGTGAGTATCCCTGCCGTTGTGAATACCTATGAAGGGGAAAATTCTGAGCAATTTGCGGCCCAAGAACAGAATATATCATTCTCGGTATATCCCGGTGATCTCTCGACTGGTAAGAAACCATCCCTGATCGGATTTGTATCTGCAGGAAACCTGCGGGATCCCGTAAGTATCTTTGGAAAGATGGCCGGGGCAGATCAGTTCCAGTATCTTGCTACTGTTATTCCTGATGAACAGGGGATATTCCTCTGGGAGATACCAGAATATTGCTATGGATATTCTGATTTTCAGGTAAACAAAACCTGATTTTAAAAAAAATTACTCGATCAGAACAGCATTGATGACACCGTGCTGTCCTGGTCTGCTGGTAATCCGTGCACGCCCCATCTCAGTTCTGATGATTGCACCCCGGGTGAGAAGGTTACGCCTGACATAGTTCGGGTTTGCAGCATTCTCTTCCACAGTCTCAATCTTTACTTTCCTTGTCTCTCCAGTCTTGGTGCTGATGGCTGCATATTCACACCGGAGAGCCCGGACCTTGTTATTTCCGCCGTATGTACGGGATACTTTTCTTCGGTCAATACCAATATGGGTATCAGCCGGTGCTGACCCAATCTCCCTGCGTCTTTTTCCACGAGACGGGCTGTACCTGCCGCCGGTGGATTTCCGAACAGAACGTCCTTGCCAATGCATAATATCTCATCCTTACGTATCATTTACCCGGAGTGGGAGAGCCGGGTAAACCACCGAGTCTTATACATATCCCCCGCGCCAGTATATAAGATTCCGCTTAGGAGAGAAGCTCATCTATGAGAGGGTCAACCCCCTCACCTGTCTTCATATTTGTCCGGAATATCTTCATCGAGGGATTATACCTGAGCATGTCCCGTTCCATCCGGTTCAGATCAGCCCCGACTGCATCAGCCAGATCGATCTTATTCAGTACCGCAATCGTACACCCCCGGAACATCATCGGATGCTTGTTGACAACATCATCCCCTTCGGTTGAGGAGACGACAACAATCCGTTTCTCTGCCCCAAGCTCAAAATCAGTCGGACAGACCATATTGCCAACATTCTCAATAAACAAAATATCAACATCACTGAGTGGAAGATGATCCAAGGCATGTTCGATCATATGGGCATCAAGATGGCACTCTTTTCCCGTATTTACATTCTCAGCCGGGATTCCAAGTGCGATAATCCTCTGGAAATCATCATCCCCATACACATCCCCGGCAATAGCCGCTGCTTTCAATCCTTTGGCTTTCAGTTTTGGAACGACCTTCTCAATCAGTGCGGTCTTTCCTGACCCGATGCCTCCAAGGAGATCAAAAGCCCTGACACCATGGGCCCTGAAATGCGCGGCATTTGCATCGGCCAGTTTTCGGTTGGCTGAAAAAATATCTTTTTCGATAGAGATATCGATATGATGCATACCATAGCATCTCTCTCGCTGGTACTTTATAGGTT
>NZ_DAONKG010000092.1:0-9232 GCF_035406105.1 Methanospirillum sp. | reverse complement strand
AATTGACAATGAATTCTCTAGAGAAGACTACGATGTGTATATCCTGTTCCTGACTGAACATCCGGTGTCGGAATGGGAGTACTCTCACTGACGTCCCTCGTGACTTCGGGAGTCACCTCCAAAACCGGGACGACCTCTTTTTCCTGAACCGGAGGTGAAGACAGGAAAAACAAGGCCAGAACCAGAAAGATTCCAACACCGATTATTCCAATAAGAAATGCCATATCCCTGTCTCCTGGCAGTGACAATTTCATCCGGGGGGGTATTACCGGTTCCGGGGAGTCAGTATCAGGTTCAAGCACCGGCCCTTTGAGTGGTTTTGGTTTATCTCTTGGCTTTTCAGGTATCACATCGTCTGAAAAAAGGTCATCATAGGGGGATATTGGTTCTACATGAGGTGCAGAGGTATCATCTGTCGCCATGGTACAATACTCACATATCCGTGCATCTGGTTTGTTCTCTTCTCCACATGATGGGCAAACCGTCTTCATTCTCTCACTCCAGCGATGCCGGAATTACTGGCATGATGTAAAAATGGCAGGTCAATAGCCCTGCCTTTCCCGATTGCAAGATGTGCAGCTGCAAGGTCGGTGATGGAAAGGCCGGTTGAATCAAAAATTGTGAGAGCACCTGGCGATGGTTTTTGTACAGCACCAGTAAGCACCCTGCCAAGTGTACCCGCAATCTGATCCGGCCTAAATATTCCTTCACGAATAGGGACATTCACTTCACCAGAATGGATCGCCTGTTCCATATCATCAACACAGACATACGCCCGTAAGAGAATATCCGGATCAAGCTCTTGCTTTCCCGGGGCATCAGCACCCATGGCATTAATATGAGCACCATCAGAGATCCATGCATCCCGGATGAGAGGGGCCCGTGAGGGAGTAACAGTCAGAAGGACATCTGCCCCTGCCGCAGTCTCAATATCGGTCACTTTCACCGGCAGATCTGCATATCGCTCTGCAAACATCTCGGCATGAGATCTGGTGCGTGACCATACCAGCACTTCTTCAGGCTGAAAAACGCGGGAGATCGCCATAAGACCAGAATCTGCCTGCTTTCCAGACCCGATTATCCCGATGGTCCCGGATTTTCTCTGTGCAAGGGCTTTCGTTGCCACCGCTGCTGAAGCACCGGTACGAAGATCAGTCAGGGTGGTCGCATTCAGAACGGCTACCGGTTCTCCGGTCGGGGGATCGAGGAGGATGGTTACCGCCATCACGGTGGGCAATCCGGCCTTCCTGTTATCTGGGTGAACATTCACAATCTTTACCCCTGCAGTATGAAGTGAGGGGATATATGATGGCATTGTTCGAAAATCGCCCCCGGGAAGTGAGACATAGACCTTAGGTGGCATAACACTTCTTCCTGCCCCATGATCGATAAATGCAGATTCAACTGCAGATATCAGGGAGTCCATCTCTACCACCTCTTCAGGTGCCGGATAATACTGCATTAACCTTTTTCTCCTCCCTTTGTTCTTTATTTATTCAAATCGCCGGATGTCTCAAAATCAAGGCTTTTATCCCTTCCGGCATATTTCTCCTCTTAGTATTCTTCCTGACATTGGTTATCTTTTCTCCAGCATGAGTTTGTTCAGGGGGATGGCTACATCTGATTCCACATGGGTGTCTGATAAGTATGCCGTATTTGCAAGGACCACCACACCAATCCCTTTATCCCTGACAAATGCGATATCTGCCATGAACCGGTTTGTCTCACCGGCTTTCAGGTGTGTTCGTGGTATATCTTTTGTCTCAAAGGTATCCCAGAAGAGGGATTCCCAAAGCTCGATCCCTTCAGACGATCGAAGTACCCGTGGCTGATGAGAACGGTTCACCGCTGCTAACAGACCTTCCGGAGTATCAATATATCCAAGTTGCAGGGCAAGATAGACTGCCATATCATCAGCATCAGAAATAATTCCTGCTGCCGGGGCCCAGAACCCGTTATACCTGATAACCATCCCTTCATCGCGATCAGGAGCATATCCCCGGTATCCGGTCGCAGATCGATTCAGAAGATCCTCGCTCCATCCTGCTGCGGTACTCTTCATACCAAGAGGGTCCAGGATTCTCTCGCGTACCAGCTCTGGAAAGGTTTTGTTTTGTACCCGTGCGACGATATCCCCTGCGATAGCCGTCCCTCCATTTGAATACTCCCAAGCCTGGCCTGGACGTCTGGATAAGGTCACATGTGAAAGCCAGTCATATCCCATCTCTGCAGAGATCTCTTCATAGCCCCGGAAGGAGGACTCTGCCTGCGTTTCAATAGGATCACGGACATCCTGATACCGATAGAACTCCCAAGGGACATTTGGAAGTCCTGATGTGTGGGTTGCAAGATCAGCAAGAGTTATTTCTCTGCCCTGCCATGAAGGAACAATGACCCCATCAGGAACATAGGACTGTATCGGTGCGGACAGGTTCACCACCCCTCGGAGTTCTGCATCGGCCAGCAGGAGGCCAGTAAAAGTTTTTGAAACTGACCCGATCTCAAATGTGGTTTTATTATTCGAAGCTGCTCCTGATGCCCGGTTTGATACCCCATAGGTATAAATGGCCGAGCCATTCGGGTCTACAAGGATGATGACCAGACAGGGGTATGTTCCATTCTGAATCAGTGGCTCTGCAACCTTCGAGACCTCTTCGGCAGTAAGCGTGGAAAAGTTCCCTGGAGCAGTACTTCGCCACTCCTCCGGACTCATCACTCCTGCTATCGGAGAGCAGAAAAGAAAAATTGCCAGAACCACAAGGTATTGAATTCGTAGTGTCCGAAGGTATATCATTATGCCTGCTCCTTTTTCCAGACAATATACGAATAGACGACAAGATATATGGTTCCTATAATGACCGGAAGAAGGATGAACAGGTATGCATACTCCGGTACCAAAGCACCAACCAGGCAAAAAAGGGCGATAATGAGAAAGATCCGAAAACCCCTTTCATGCGTCTCCTTCCATACCGTCTCACTCTCCAGCGTCCATGGTGTTCGAATCCCTGCAAACCAGTTAGGTTTGACTCTTCGGATAAAGAATGCAATGCCTCCCATGAGGATAGCAAAAATGATAGCGATTACCTGGTTCATCGGGACCTGCATTCCAAGTGCCCAGAGAAGAGTAATGAGAAAGAGCAGACAGAAAAAGACATTGAGGAGGAGGATAAGACCATCATACGCCCTTTCAAACTCCTTATACCGCTTCCATCTTGGATCATACCCTGGCAGCACCATCATGAGTATGGTTATCCCGGTCATAAGTGCTGGTATGAGAATAATCCCAGGAAAGACCGGTGATGTCCCATCCACCTCACCATGAATATTCCAATGGGTAGGAATAACATCAGGAAGATATGGGTATACCAGGATCACAATTCCACCGGTCAGAAGAATGATGAAAACTGAGAGGATTCGAAGGAGGTGCATAATGATATTTGGATCGATAAGAATAGGTTCTTTTCGACCTTCATTCCGGTTTCAAACGGCCTTTGAAGAGAACATACCTTTGCTCATCAGGTAATTCTCCGTTTTTCCAGATTGCTCATTTGCGTATAGCTTCACAAATTGCCACTTTTTCAATCACTCGCATTGGATGCCTGCTTCGTATGAAATACTCCAGCCTAGATGCCCGGTAGGAATGCCCTGACAGCGTCGGCTCCGAACCATCTCCCCTAAAACATCCAGGACACCCAGAATACCTCAATGCCCGGAGGCTGCCATATCAATAAATCGATCTGCATCATGTCGGGTATATGGAGGGGCCATTTCTCATGTATCGTGCCATCTTCGGATTATCTGCATGTATGACAAGTGTCCGGGCGTCATCTGATGACCAATTCCGAATGATACAAGAAGATGTACTATATGCATACAATATTTTTATATCTCTATCAGAACGGTTTGATGTGATACCAGAAATATCGTTTCTTTTTTCTGAAATACACAGAAGTTTTTCTTCTTCGCTCTCAAATATTGAACAGGAGATAAAACCGGGACTACTGGTTCCGGGGAGATTTCTATGAATTCAAGATGGATTAATCAAATCCCATGTTTTTTTCCGGACAACTGGCATATGATCTGTATACTGGGAGTAATCCTGTTAATTCTTCTTATTCCGGTTTCTGGAGCATCAGTCCCTGAAATTACTTCACTGGTTCCCGATACAGGGCATGCCGGATTCTCCCACCAGATAACCATGAATGGCCAGGGATTTACTGAAAATATGTCAGTTGGTCTTGCACTGGATGATACGATCCTGAATATTACGGAAATGAAATTTATTTCAGATACATTAGTGACATTTCGGGTCGTTATCCCTCCAGATGCAAAGCCTGGACTGTATCAGATGATTGTGCGTTCACCATCTTTTGGTGAGCAGCGATATAATCAGGTATTTCATGTCGAGCCACCGGCAGCACCGGAGATAGAAAACATCTCACCCTCCTTTGGAATGGCCGGATCCACAGTCCCGTTCCTGCTGACCGGGAAATTTTTCCGGTCCGGATGCATCGTTCGTATTACCGATGATACAAAACAGATTAATGCATCCAACCTCACTGTCAGTTATGGTCAGATATCCGGGGAATTTATCCTGCCAGTAGACATACGACCAGGTACATGGAATCTATCGGTTATCAATCCGGACGGACGTGTATCTGTTCAATCGTCACATTTTACTATCACCGCCCTCCCTGCGCCATGGATCCTTGCTATCAGTCCTGATCAGGGTGGCATGGATACCCCGGTACAGGTGGCTGTAACAGGCGGGAATTTCCTGAAAGGAGCGTCCTTCACCTTATCCAGAAAAGACCACACCGTACCAGGTTCTGATATCGTTGTTGAATCACCAGGGCGTATCATTGGAACTGTCCTGATACCCCAAAAGTATTTGGAGGGCTTGTGGGATCTTACGGTTACGAATCCGGATGGTCAGTCTGTACAAAAACCCAATGCCTACTTGAGTGGTGAACCGTATGCACCATTCAATCTGCAGCTATCTCCGTCATGGGGTATTCAGGGGAGAGAGTACCAGCTCGTCATCAGAGGCATGGCATTTCTGGAGGGGGACCGGGTTACCCTGCAGCGGGGAGAGAGGACAATAGCTGCTAAAAACGTCACGATTGTATCTGATACTCAGATCACCTGCACCATTTCGATTCCGGAGAATGCCGAGCAGGGGGCCTGGGATGTGGTCGTGACAAGCAGGTACAATAAAAGTGATATCCTGAAAGGAGGATTTTCCATCTATACGAAGACTTCCCTTCTCCTAGCCGGGATTAAACCAGATAACGGAGAGCAGGGGCAGTACATGACCGCTACCATCACCGGTAATAACCTGGTGAATGGGTCATCTGTATCCCTGACCGCTGGCGGGAAAGATGTGATCCGGAGTGAAAAAACAATTCTCATCCGTCCTGATGAGATGAAGGCCTGGTTCCATATACCATCCGACATGATGCCAGATACCTATGACCTGACTCTGACATTTCCGTCAGGTCAGAAACTTGTAAAATCAGGCGCTTTCAGGGTGTTCTATAATAACACACCGATTATTGATACAATAGAACCAGACCGGGCACCGACCGGAACAGAAGATCTGAAGATTACGGTCACTGGTAAAAATTTCGGAGACGGTGAGTACCTCAATCTCAATCTCTCCTTAAATAACACAACACTCCCGATCTCGGGTGCCATGTCATATAAAGGGACACGAATTATCGGATATTTGAGTATTCCAAATGGGACAGAGACCGGATGGTATACCCTTGATGTTACCCGGGATGCCGGGCGGGGGCGGAGTTCATCAAAGACAGAGATGTTCAGGGTTCTGTAAGTAACTCTCTTATTTACCTTATTTTTGTGAGTATAAAGGTGCCATCCATCCCTTTTGATGATATTATATTGACATTCCTAATATCCTGAACCAATCAGGCAGGTATGCAGCTTCATGTGGTATGATATATAGCTTCAGATCCTAAGAAAACACATGGATTGTGGTCTGTACATCATAACTGATGAGATTCTGGCTCCCGGCTGTTCTCATATTCAGATTGCGAGAGAATCACTCTCCGGGGGAGCAAAAATCATCCAGCTTCGCGAGAAAAGAAGGAACGGAAGAGAACTATATGCGATTGCCATGGAGATCCGATCCCTCTGTTCCCGGTATAATGCCCGTTTTATCGTCAACGACAGGCTGGATATTGCGCTTGCAAGCCAGGCAGACGGGGTTCACCTGGGTCAGGATGATCTTCCTCTTTCCGCGGCACGCCGACTCGCTCCGCGTCCTTTTATTATCGGAGTATCTGTCGGAACCGTAGAGGAAGCGGTCCGGGCAGAGCGTGAAGGGGCAGATTATCTCGGGGTAGGCCCGGTATATCCCACCGGAACAAAACCTGATGCCGGACCGCCGGTGGGTCCTGAACTTATTCGAATCATACGTGCGGCGGTTACCATTCCTATTGTCGCTATTGGGGGTATTACTCTGTCAAATGCAGGTGATGTTCTTGCAGCGGGTGCAGATGGGATAGCAGTCATATCCGCGGTGATTTGCAGTCCTGATATTGCAGCAGCCTCGCGAAAGTTTGCTGATCTTATGGTCAGATAAATGGATCATTTCTGTTATCCTGGAAGTATCTGATGCACAAAAGGTACATATTGTCCGAATGAGACGCAGTACGGATATGACACTTGATGAGATCACCATCAGCAGGGCAATCATAACCGAACATCTGCATACCCTTGTTGAATACATGGAGATGGATGTTGCTGTCGTGGGCGCCGGTCCCTCCGGGCTGGTATGTGCCGCTCTTCTCGCGGAAAAAGGTCTGAAGGTAGGACTTATTGAGAAGAAACTATCCATCGGAGGTGGAATGTGGGGAGGAGGAATGATGTTTCCCAGGATTGTGGTTCAACAGGAGGCAAAACGGCTGCTCGATCACTTTCATATCCGTTCATCTGAATTTGCACCGGGATATTTTACCGCCAGGTCAGTGGAGGCAGTCACCAAACTTGCTGCTGCAGCGTCTGATGCCGGGGTCGAGTTCTTCAATCTGACCACCGTTGAGGATGTGATGGTCAAGGGTGACGGGATGCTTTCAGGCCTTGTGATCAACTGGCAGCCGGTTGAGGCAACCGGGCTTCATGTGGATCCCCTCACGATCAGGTGTACAATGACCGTCGATGCAACCGGTCATGATGCCGTGATCGCACATCAGGTCTCGAAAAAATGCGGAAAACCTGAAATCAAAGGCGAAGGGACCATGTGGGCAGACAACGCCGAGTCTTTTGTTGTCTCTCATACCAAAGAAGTCTTCCCTGGTCTGTTCGTATGTGGTATGGCTGCAAATGCAGTATTTGGCGGTCACCGGATGGGGCCGGTATTCGGTGGGATGCTCCTGTCAGGTGAATCGGCAGCAGAGCAGATCCTCTCCAGGTTTTAAACCCACTCTTTCTTCTCAAACGGGTTGAAATCATCGAAGATGCAGTCAATCTCAAACACATATGGTTTAATATCAAGCACTGGCGAACCATCAAGGGCCTCAAGTCCGGTAACCGTGATTATACCGCCCGATATATGTTTTATCCTTCCGATTGAGAGTGCAATGGGATTTGGCCGTGCAGGTGACCGGATGGTAAATACCGGTCGCGCTTTATCCCAGTCAGGCCTTTTTGCAAAAAGGAGGTTCCGCTCTGCCTGATGCATCCAGTAGAGTACCCAGATGTGGGATATCCCCTCCATCGTCCCAAGGCCCGGAATGAACCGCTCATAGATCTCAATCTGCATCGGTTCAGAGCATGATCTTCCTTGTCTTGGTGCTGATTTCCTGCTGGTAAATGGTGAGTGAATAATCCCAATCGGTTCCAGTTCAATCATCTCATCCCTCTGTCTTTTTTCTTTTTATACAGGCATCAAACTGATCACCAGGGATGGTTGAGCATGAATATCATTCCATTTAAAAGGGTGGCAAATACGGTCCAGCACAGATATGGTATAAGGAGCCATACCGCAGCCCGTGACGTGGATCTGAAGTGGTGCATAGTAAGGAGAATCAAAACAATGAGGATTAGTATCACGCACAATCCCCCGATTAATGACTGCATCGCGAAGAACACATACGACCAGAGAAGATTGACACCAAGCTGAAGGAGAAACCAGACCGTTGCTCTCCTGACGGTATGTTTCTCAATGCCATGCCTGAGAACAAGCCACCATGAAATCCCCATTACCATATAGAGAATGGTCCATACAGGCCCGAACAACCAGTCAGGTGGATTAAACCATGGCTTTTGAAGGGTCTGGTACCAGGCGGATACCCCTGTCATGGTAAAGAATGATCCAATATATCCGATAAAGAGGGGGAGAGCAATACAGAAAATCAAAAGAAAGACGGTACGAACAGAGCGAATGTTTATGTGCATGGTATTCTCCGGCTCTCTGGTGAAGATGGAGGTAAGGGAAAAAATTCCGATACTTTCTTTATGTCTGAGAACATGTATTAAAGTCACTGGCAGGATTCTTTAGAATTTTTGTCACACCAACTAGTGCGAATATATTGCCCAAAATTTGTTTCATAACCCTGACAGGTTTTTTGTGATGATTTTGCACTTTTTACCGGAGATGGTCAGATCACAGAATCAGATATTCAACCAGAAAGTGTACCGACAACAGAATCTTTTGAAGAAACGGATATTGAAACCATCAGGGTCCGTCTTCCGAACACCAGAAAGGGTGAGCAGTTCGCGTATGCCGAGCTGATGCTTGGCTCATTTCATATTCGTGTCCGTTGTTCTGATGGCGTAACCCGTCTTGGCAGGATCAAGGGGAAGATGAAACGTCGTGCCTGGATCCGCGAAGGTGATGTCATTATTATTACCCCCTGGTCATTCCAGGATGAGAAGTGCGATATCTCGTACCGGTATACTCCACCACAGCGGGACTGGTTAAGACGGAACAAATATATCTAATATTTTCCCGCATTTCCAATTTTTCTGTCTACGGGGCTTGTCATCAGATCCCGAATTTCTGCATATACCCTGATACCAAAGATATATAATCTTACAAAAAAAGCATAACGCATGTCTCCACGGGGTATTGATCCAGCTCCTGCCCGGAGATACCGGGTAAAGGAAGGGAGAATTAGTAAGGACCGGGCACGTTATCTGGAGACGTTGCGGCATCATCCCATGAAAACACCCTATCCGCATCCTCCACGAAAAGCCTGGAAAAAAC
>NZ_DAONKG010000091.1:0-9320 GCF_035406105.1 Methanospirillum sp. | reverse complement strand
GGACCCCTGTCCTCCCGCAGGGATCATATCAGGCAGCTGTTGAAACACAACCACCACTCATAACGGAGATTCCATCCCAGCCCCCAACGCCCCCTGAACTGATCAGAACACCGATACCGGATACGCCGCCCCAGGTGACTGACATGCCAAAACCAGAAGAGACGTATACAGAGGAGCCTGCACCAGCAGCATCCCCATTCTCCCTGATCGGGTTGGTTGCAGAATCGATGAAATCAGCTCTGAAAGGACCGGTAGGAATAACCATCGGGCTTGTATTGCTCATTATCATCATCAATGCCCTGGTATATCTCATCTATACCCGGTGGTGGCTGATCAGAAATCCATGAATATAAATCCATGAATGTAAAAAAGGCATATACCGCAGCTTCAGCAATCAGGGATATCCAGCGTGGGCGACCTGAAAAAGCCCTCAAACCCCTTGAGATACTTATCAGGGAGGCCCCGGATAATCCGGCATTATGGAATCTGAAAGGAATCGCCCTGGGGATGATGGGCGAGCATGAAGCGTCTTTAGCCTGTTATGAGAAGGTACTGCATGCAGACCCCGGTCCCGCTGTCTATTGGAATAATATGGGTCTTGCCCTGCAGAACCTGGGGCGGTTTACCGAGGCGGAAGAGATGTACCGGCAGGCACTCGACCGTGACCCGGAATCCCTGGAGGCACGATACAATCTTGCAAATACGCTTCAGTCATTGGGACGGTACGAAGAGGCCCTGGATTATTACGAGAAAGTCCTTTTTGACCGTCCGGATCATATCCTGACCATGCTGAACAAGGGAAACGCTCTTGCAGCTCTTCTCCGGTTTGAGGAGGCAATTTCGGTATACCTGGAGATTCTGGATATCTGCCCTGAATATCCTGATGCGGCGTATAATATCGGCCATACGTATGAGGAACAGGGAGATCTGGATCAGGCATCCTGTTGGTATATGAAGACGCTGGAGATCGACCCTGAGTATCATCATGCCAGGGAACAACTTGACAGCATTCAGGCAAGGAAGAAAAAATCGTTATAGATGTGACAGAACATGGATATACACATCCCTGCAATTCTGTAACATCTCTATCGACACACTTTCATTAACAGCATGCAGAAGGGACAGATCTCCAGGCCCGTAATTGACAACTTCTGCCCCGATCTCCCTAAGATGCCGTGCATCACTTGCCGCCTGTGTCACTCCGAAAAGAGCCTTTTGTCCATACACCTGTTCTATCCCTTCTGAGATCAGTGAGCACAGCCGGTCAGGACGACTGAGGGTCGGGGCCACAGATTCCAGGACCTCCACTTTGCTTTGTGGAATACCAGCCCGGATCATCCCGATAAGCTCTTGGATGTCGCATCCCCACGGTATCCGCATGTCCAGATCAAGCGCACACCTTTGCGCAATGACATTAATTCGCTCTCCACCGGATATGAGCCCTGGATTAAACGAGACATGACTGAGTATGGTTGCTGCCCTGTTTCGTGATATCGAAAGAAGGGTCGAGAGGGAGTTTGTGGTATTTTCTATCACTTCGGTGACCAGGGGATCATGGGGCCATTCCATCCCGTGTATCTTCCTGCACAGTTCAAGAAACGAACATGCCTGCATGATGGCAGAGTTGCCAATGACCGGATGCAGTGATGAATGGCCTGCATCTCCAGTAAAGGTGACATGAAGCCTGACAATACCTTTCTCTCCAACAACCGGAGATAATTTTGGGGTTGGTTCTGCAATCAGGCACGATTTTGGAGAGAGATATCCTTTCTTAACCAGATACTCCATACCAAAATCGCCATTTCCCTCTTCATCACAGACAAATGCAAGATCCACATCAGGATCCCTCCCCTCATTGCAAACCTTTTCCAGAGCACACAGGAGAGCGGCACACCCCCCTTTCATATCCGTTGATCCACGGCCATGCACACGTGATTCATCAATCCTGCCAGAAAAAGGAGGATAGACCCAGTCATCATCAAGAGCCGGAACGACATCAACATGCCCGCATAAAAGGAGATTATTCCGCCTCTTTTTCGACAGCAGGTTATGCTTTTGACCCTTTTGAATAATCTCCGTTTCTATCCCGATCTGTGTGCAGATATCCTGCAGAAAAGCGATAACCTCATCGGTATAACCAGGTGGGTTCTCAGATCGGATCTGGACAAGCTCTGAACAGAGGCTGGCAACATCAAGCATCAGGTTCCCCGCATCAGCACTGGCTCATATACTGATCATACAGTTTCGCCATTGATGAGCCATTATAAAGAGAGGCAAGATAGGCCTTATCAAAGATCTCATCGATCATAACTCTGAACACCGCAGATGGTATCGGTTTTTTATCATTTGGATCCAGCACAATCCTGAATGAGCGATATGACGCCAGATCAGACGGATCATAGATCTTTTGCATAAACAGAGGGAACTTCTCATACTCCTGTGGATGGTTCTCCCGAAGCCAGTTCATAAACCCTTCAAACCTGGATAACCTGCCTTCCATTGACTGATCTTTGCGGTATTTCAGATATTCACGAGTCAGCATATTTCGTGGTGAGTCCGCATTATACGCAAACAAAGAGATCGAGTAGTCCAGATGCGCCATCGCATCAAAAAACCAGAAACTCAAATCTGAGTGAAAATCGGACAGGTTTTCCAGTATCAGGGATTTTTCATACAGGGTTTGTAAGACCCGTTCATATTCATTATTCTCAGGCATGATCATCAGATTGGTGTTTCAACCATAACCATTTCGGCATAGTCACTTGTTATACGGCTCTCTCTTCTTTGCTGTGGCAAGAAAGAGATTTATCAATTCTTCTCCCCGTTTGCCCCTGATATCAACCAAGTTGTCATCCCGGAGCAGACAGGGTTTCAGCTTCCCGTCAGACGTTACCCGCATACGTGTACAATGATTACAGAAGTCAGAATTATGCCAGGGACGGACAAATTCAATCTCGGCACCCTCATAACAGTACTTCTTGCGATGATGCATCCGCCGGGTAATGACTTTTCGTGAGTGAAGTGCAATCCGCTCCTCAAGTTCAGACAGGTCCGCATGAAGCGGGCATCCACCCAGATCCATCAGTTCAATGACCTGCAGGATCAGATGCCGGTCGCCTGCCACAAGGCGGATAAAATCCTCTATCTCTCCCTCATTAATCCCTTTCAGGAGAACCATATTTATCTTAATCGGTGTCAGCCCTGCATTCCGGGCAGCTTCAATACCCTCAAGGACGTCTGATAAAAGGCCGGTTCCGGTAATATACTGATAGGTATCAGGATTGAGGGAGTCAAGACTGATATTGACACGGGAAAGTCCGGCTTTTCTCAGATCGTGAGCCAGGGAACCGAGAAGTGTTCCGTTCGTCGTCATCGAGGACTCTATGCCCGGCGGGACCGACCTGATGATCTCCACAATATCATCACGAAGCAGGGGTTCCCCACCGGTAAATTTCACCGACCGTATCCCAAGGGTGCCTGCAGCATCCAGAATGGCCCTGATATCCTCAAGAGGGAGGGGCTCTTCCGGTCTCGTCTCTCCTTCGCGGTGGCAGTACAGACACCGGAGATTACACCCGGAGTTTACGGCAATACGCAGGTTTGAGATGGGCCGGCCATATGTGTCATGCAGATCCATCAGATTCCGGCTCCTCTGCTGCCTGCTGGTTTCCGATAAAGTTCTTTGCCACAATATACATTTCGGTACTTCCCTTCCGGGTGGTATGAGCTTTATACGTCCGGACTGAGTAGAAATCCTGTTTAACCCGATTATACAACCCGCTGAAATCCTCTCCCTGAAATGACTTTAAAATCATATTCCCTCCCTGCTTGAGAAGCTGTCGTGCGACGACAAGCGCCTTCTCATTCAGTTCAATGGCTCTGGCCTGATCAAATGACCGCTGACCGGACAGTTTTGGTGAGGCGTCACAGACGATGCCATTCACTTCTGGCATCAGTTCCCGGATCCGGGCAATCACTGCCGGATCTGAGAAGTCACCGGTGATGGTTATGACGCCTTCTATCGGGACTATGGGATTGAGATCCACGCCGACAATAATGCCATCTGTCATTTCACGCAAAACCTGAAGCCAGCTGCCAGGAGCGGCACCAAGATCAAGAATATTATCATCCGGGCGGATAACCGGATTTTTACTGAGTATCTCCTTCAGTTTCATCGCCGCACGGGAGCGGTATCCTGACTGTTTTGCTTTCAGATATGCTTTATCTTTACCCCATTGTGAACCCATAAAAATTATCGACCTGATCGTTCCCTCACTAATATGCGAACCCGGCACATATATCTGTGTCAAATCACAACCTGAATGCATAGGGAGCGCAGATGCTGAAGGCAACAATCAGTGCAGATGTATTCAAGGATACCGTTGATGCCCTCTCTGCTCTGGTAACTGAATGCAGACTTCATGTTTCTGAGACAGAAGTCTGGGCCCGGGCAGTGGATACTGCCAATGTGGCGATGATTATCCTCACCTTAAAGAAAGAAGCATTCAGCCAGTATGAGGCAACAACCGAAGAGATCGGATTAGATATCGCAAAACTCAAAAATACCTATTCCATGATGGGAAAGGCAAGTGATATCCACCTGGAACATCCTGACGGAGCAAATAAGATTGAAGTAACCTTTGAAGGATATCACTACTCGATCACGCTCCTTGACTCAAATACCATCAAAAAGGATCCAAATGCGCCAGGGATCCAGCTTCCAGGTCAGGTGACGATCTCCGGATCAGAATTGTATAATGTGATTAAATCAGCATCCATCGTATCAGACAAGATATGGTTTATCATCGAACCAGAGAAGAAAGAGTTTGTTCTGTATGCCGAGGGGGATTCTGACAATATCAGACGGTCATTTTCAGCCGGAGAGGTCATCTCTTCCAACTGGGAGTCTGCAAAGTCACTCTTTTCCATAGATTACCTGAAAGATATGGGAAAGGTCATAAGTCATGCCGAGAAGGTTACCATCGATCTTGGTATTGATCATCCGGTCAAGTTTTCATTTGAGATTGCAGGCGGCAACGGCCAGGTAGAGTATCTGCTTGCACCCCGGATTGAGGCTGACTAAATGCATGGTCACCCTTGATCGCAAAGATCTGGCAAAATACCCTTTTTTAAAAGAGGCCCAGTCGTATATCGGGTCCATCAGCAATTCACTTGATCAGTTTCTTCATTCACCAGCCGGCAGACTGGCGCTGAAAGAAGCGATCACAACGCTTGAGCATGCGCTATCCTTTGCCGGAAAAGAGATCCCCCCACTCCCGGACATCCCGAAAGACGCTGACGCCGCAACTACCATCATCGCATCATACCCGCTCAGTAGGATACTGGTCTCCTGCGCCCAGGATCGCGTGTTCATCGACCGACTGGTCAGGTATCAGGCATGGCTTGTCTATGCATATGTACAGGAAGAAAACCCTGACGTGAAACGGTTTATCAGGAAATCCATCGGTCTGCCCGACACGGAGAATGCACTATCAGTGGTAGATTACATACCAGTTGCAGCACGGTTGCCAGAAGAGAAATGGCGCCTGATTAACCGGGTCGTAATCAAAGGAAAGGTACATATCTCTCCGGATGAGTTTGATGAGATCATCAGGGAACGGCTCCGGTATATCATGGCAAAAAACCTGCCACTCAAAGTCCCCTCATCTATCTGTGAACTGGTCAGTCCTGCGGTCGAACGGATAAAGGCCGAATGGCAGAAGAAGATGCTTGAAGAGTTTGGTCAGGTTGAAGAGTCGGCTTTTCCCCCGTGCATGCAGGCAATTCTTGGAGCAATTGCCGGGAACGGGCATCTGACCCATATGGCCCGGTTTGCAATCTCTTCTTTTCTCCATAATATCGGGATGGAAAACACGCGGATAATCGAGTTGTATGGATCTGTTCCTAACTTTGATCTGAAAAAAACTATGTACCAGGTTGAGCACATCACCGGGCGGGGTGGAATCGGGACAGAATATACCTCCCCCCTCTGTGCCACCATGAAGACGCATGGTATTTGTGTGCACCCGGACAGCCTGTGCAAAAAAGTAACCCATCCCCTGACCTATTATAAACAGAAAAAACGTGATATGAGCAGGAAAGAGAAATCTTCCGGGGATATACCTGCACAATCGTCAAATCAGAATCCGAACAGAAAGGAGGGAGAACAATCAGGTGGAGATACCCCTGATTGCGTACCCTCCCGCGCTGATGGTGATCACAAAGAGCAGCAGGGCACCTAAATACCCGATTTCGTCTGGAAGGACTGCCGGGAGCAGAAGAATGAGAATAAGAAAGACAATAAGGCTTCCAACTCCGACTATGGCATCAAGCATCCAACGTTTCATAACGCCTGTACTGTGCGTCATCTCCCCGGTTAAGGGTTGTGGGACTGGTCAGGATCACCAATCAAAGGAGGGAGTTCAGTGAAAGAGGCAGAAAAAGAAAACATCACAGCGGAACTGATGCGGGTCATTCCACAGATACAGGTGAATGTACCTTCTGAACTCATCCCTGATGACGGAATGGAACTGGTGTACGCCATTCCGGGGGCACGAATACCGGCAGAGGTTGCATCGTGTATCATCACCCTGCCTCATTCGGGCCATAATGCATGCCCGCCTGTCAGATTTGACTGCTCTACGCCGATGGTATCCGCCATCCTAACAGCGCTCAGATTCTCTCCGGAGATACGATGCGCCTCCGGTATCAGGTATTCAAAGGGACTTCGTTCAATCACGGACAATATGCTGCTTGAGACCTGCACCGTACGTGCTGAGAAGATTCCAAAAGGTGTCTCCACATTGGACTGGGCAGTGGCATTCTGTAGTGAGCAGGAATCAGGTGTTCCGGATGTCCTGTTCATAGAAACGGATGGAAAAACGCCGGCGCAGGCACGATTGTTTGGTGAGAAACCGGGATCGGTTGCAACAAATCTTATTAAGATCGCACAGCGCATTATTGATGCAACTCACTGAGAGAGAAATATCATGGGAATTAAACCGACTTATATCAAAAAAATCGGAACCGAACTTTTGGAGTTCCATGAAGAGAAGTTTACCAACGACTTTGAAGAGAATAAAAAGGCCGTTATGAGCGCAACCAATGTGCCCAGCAAGCGGGTCAGAAACAGAGTCGCCGGATACATCACAAGAAAGATAAATACAGGGAAATTCAAAAAATAATCCTCATGTTTGAGGGTGTTTTCCCCGCATTGATTACTCCTTTTCTAAGAAATCACGGAAAGAATCTGGACCTTGAGGGCCTTCGTTCCAACATAGCGCACCTCGTTGCCGCAGGGGTTCATGGTGTTGTTCCCTGTGGTTCAACCGGTGAATCTGCAACTCTTTCTTTTGCCGAGCATGAACAGGTCATTGAGGTAACGATCGATGAAGCAGGCGGAAAGGTACCAGTGCTTGCTGGTACCGGATCCAACAACACTGCAGAAGCCCTTCGTTTCACCAGGGCAGCCAAAGATGCCGGGGCTGACGGGGTCCTGGTCATCTCCCCGTACTACAATAAACCAAACCGTTCAGGCCTGATTAAGCATTATACTGCCATTGCAGACCTTGACATCCCGGTTGTCGTATACAATGTACCAGGGAGAACCGGACAAAATATCACTCCTGATATTATTGCAGAACTTGCAAAACATCCAAGTATTGTAGGAGTAAAGGAAGCGTCAGGTGATGTCGGTCAGATTTCAACGATCATTGAAATGACAAGAGATGAGGATTTTACCGTTATATCAGGGGATGACAACCTGACGCTGCCAATCCTTGCTCTTGGTGGAAAAGGAGTCATATCAGTTGCGGCGAACATCTATCCCCGGCCCCTCATAGAAATGTATGAGGCATCACAAAAGGGAGATTATGAGACTGCCCGCACTATCCATTATGCATATTCGCCATTATTCAGGGCGATGTTTTTTGAATCAAATCCAATCCCGGTAAAGAAGGCAGCAGAACTGAAGGGTATGGCTGCCGGACCACTTCGCCTGCCCCTTGATGAAGCATCAGAGCAGACAACAGAAAAACTCAGGGAGGTTCTGTCCAGATATGATTAAAGTTGTAATTTGCGGCGCATTTGGCCGTATGGGAACCATCATCGGGGGTATCATATCAAAAGAACCGGATATGGAACTCGTCGGTGGTGTTGATATAAAAGAAGGGACGGTTTATGGAGCGCCGGTTGTCACATCAGAGAAACTGGCCGGATTTCTCTCATCGGTACAGCCTGATGTGGTCATCGACTTTACCATTGCCCCGGCAGCAGCACAGAATGTCCCGGTTGCGGCCCGTGCCGGTTGTGCCATCATCCTCGGAACCACCGGGCTTACCGCGGACCAGCGCAAAGGGATTGATGAGGCAATCGCCCAGGGAAATGTTCCTGCCGTCATCTCAACCAACTATTCCATCGGTATGAACATTCTCTGGACACTTATCAGGGATGCTGCACGAAAGCTCTCTGACTATGATGTCGAAGTGATCGAGGCGCATCACCGGTACAAAAAGGATGCGCCAAGCGGAACTGCACGGACCATTCTCCAGATCCTTCAGGAAGAGATCGGTCCACGTGAGGAGATATACGGACGCGAAGGGATGACCGAACGGAGCTCGGAGATCGGCGTCCATGTCATTCGCGGTGGAGATATTGTCGGGGATCATGCAGTCATGTTTGCCGGCAATTATGAGACCGTGACCCTGTCCCACCGGGCATATGACCGGTCGGTATTTGCCGAAGGAGCCGTCAGAGCAACCCGCTGGGTAGTCGGGAAAAAACCAGGGATTTATGGAATGAAAGACGTTTTAAACCTTTCATGATCCCTTCGAAACCTATTTTTAAGTATTTCACCAAGTTTTTGAGGAGATATCAATGACCGCAATTGTTGATAAAAATAAATGTACCGGGTGTGAAACCTGCGTCGATGAGTGTCCGGCTGCCGCTATTACTATGGAAGATGGCAAGGCAGTAGTAAACAGTGAACTTTGTGTAGACTGTGGCTCCTGTGTGGATGTCTGTCCGGCAGAAGCAATCACCATGGAATAAAATCTTTTTTTGCATTTTAAACCGATTTTTCATACCATTCCAGCCGGTTTGCGTGACCAGAGAAGCGCATTCCATTTCAGCGTTTCAAAAAACCATTCTTTTCACCGGGATATTTCAAAATACAAATAAGTGCACTATAATTACTGGTTCAGATATATATACGAGGTATGGTTAGTGTTGGAGTCCTCGGCGCAACCGGCGCTGTGGGCCAGCGTTTTGTCCAGCTCCTGGCTGATCACCCGTATTTTGACCTTACGGTTCTGACCGCCTCA
>NZ_DAONKG010000090.1:0-9330 GCF_035406105.1 Methanospirillum sp. | reverse complement strand
TCTTCCTCGGTTATCGGGCAGGGATCCACCTACGCTGCAAGTCTCTTTACCAGCAGTATTGCATCGATTATGCGGGATCTGCGGGTACAGAACGGCGAGGTGAGGACCATAATCGGTGCAGACGCACACGGTCCGATAGGAATTGAGGAATACACAGGACAGACCGGAAACCAGACACAAAACCGGATCGGATGCGTATTTGAGATACCAGATAACCGGACGATACAAAAGGATGAGATCCGGTATTCCGGGCTTCTCATGAGCGGGACGTATGCATCCTCGCGGCATCTTAAAACATCAGAGATGTCGGCAGCAACCATGGTCAACGGAACCGGAATAATCCTTGCACGGGCATCATCTCAGGATCAGACAAACAGGACTGCTCATTCCAGTGATGTCACCGGCCGGATGAATGTGACCGAACGGATCATATTCGGAGGAGATGCATGAGTACTGAAACCATCCTCGCCGGGATATCCATTGCGATGACGCTGCTCAATACCGGGGTTGTTACAGGGATGTACGTGTATATGGTGCGATCTGCACGGAATGTGATATGTACCATTCGGGCAGGAGAAGACGGAGAGGTGGAGATCGATGATCCGTTTATTGCGACGGGATCATCCCCTTTTTCCCATTTTTAATCGTCGTATCTGAATAACCAGAAAAAAATCGGTTTTATTGTATTCTGATTTTACCAGACTTTCGGGACAAAATTTTCCGGGTTGATAATACTGGCACTATCACCCGTTGCACGAATCACAAAAAGTCCGTTCTTTTCAGCCATTGCCGCTGTTCCGGCATCTTCTGAGAGAAACGCAACCGCCCCGTATACCTTCTTGTCTGCATATTCAGGCATCCAGTTCTTTGCCTGCTTGAGCTTCCTGAGAAAATTCCTGATATCTTCCGGCCTGAGCGTGGTTTTTACCTCAACAATGACGATCTCATCCCCGTTTATTGCAATGATATCAAACTCATAATCAACTCCGTCACGACGCCCGGCTCTTCGTTTTACTGTGTCAGTAACCTGTATCCCGCGTTTGTTCAGAAGAGCAAGGATATCTCCTTCCACCAGTGATTCTACAAGTTTTCCCCATTGGGAGGTAAATAATCGTTCCAGTTTATTTAACTTTTTATCAGTCTCCCTGAATTTTTCACTCAGAATCCGGTCAGTTTCCTTGAATTTTTCATCTGTTTCCTTAAACTTTTTATCAGTCTCTTTAAACTTTTTATCAGTCTCTTTAAACTTTTTATCAGTCTCCTGAAACATGAGCCAGACTTTTTCAAATGTCAAAGGCCCGTCAGATAATGAATTATCTGGTGAGGACGAACTTTTGGGTTTTGAAGACGGAGTCATATATGATTACACTATTGCTCTGTGAGATATTATCCTTTTTTTCAGGATTTTTAAACAGAAATGTCAATATCGCGTACAACCGACTAATTTTTTTAATAATAAAAGAAAGTCGGATGTCATTTTGATTGAATCATTTTTTTTCAAAATATGAAATCATTCCGATTCTTATAATCCCTGGTGTTTAGTACAGCCATATCGGAAGGATTATTCTCTTTCAAAGGCCCTACCCGTTCAAACCACCTGTATCCTCCCGGAGGCCCTGTAGAGTCACACCAGTGACAGGAGAACACACACATGGCAGATTTTGTCGCAAAGTCGACGGTAAAATCAGAAGAACGGGTCCTTGCAACGCCGTTCGCAAGCAAAGCAGCATGAAGCACCATCATCTGCACCATCCTTGCCGACAACCCGTAGGGATGCACCCCGTACCTCTCCGGCGGAGAGAACCTTCCGGCTGTCCAGAAGAGTGCAGAAACCTACACCGGAACCATCGTCTACGAAAACACCGCCGGAAAACAGATCCGAAAGATCAGTATCCGTGCACCATCATCCGCCGGATTTGATACCGCCGTGGCAACCATCCTGGCAAACGATGCATTGCAGACCGCAATCGGAGGAACTGCATCACATGACAGCTCGGAGGACGGATTCAGGATCACCCTCAAATGTCATGCCGCATCCGGAGAACTCTACAATGTGACCTTCAAACGGGACAAAGTGACCGTATCCAGCTTTGACGCTGACAACAAAAACACCGTATGTCTGCGTTATGGATGTCTCAGACAGCGATCAGGATTCGGAAATGATCAGGAAAGCCGGATCAATTCTGCATCATTGCAGAAAACCCGGCCTGAATAAAATGTTTATCACTGGTAAGGGCATTTTTAATACGTCGTTCATTCATGACCACAAATGACACACAATCAGTAAAACTCCAATTCTTATCGTCTCGGTTAGAAAAAAGTCTCCATCCTTTTTCTCATAATTCAGGATTAACATGCAAAATGGTAACTCTTGGGGAACGACGGATATTGCGATAAAAAGTCTTCACGGATTCCCTGAATTTAGGATTGGATAGAGCATTGGCGGTCTCTTCAATTATTGAAGATGTAGTTATACATACCCTTTTTTCATCAAATCCTGATACAGTATATTGGTTGATAGATGAAGTGAATTCTTTTGGTTTAATAACGCAATCCAGCATGCCGTATCAACGAATATCTCATCTGTAGGATCATTCATTCTTCGCCCTTTTGTCAGTTCCATAGAGATAGTGATCATGTTCATGTGCAAGATCAGGTATCCCTGTATCCACAGCTAATGAGGCAATATTAAACGCAGGATCCAGTTCAGGATTTTCCTCGTAATCTTCCTCAGAATCAATAATTATAGTATATTTTTTGCCCGGAACAAGTTTTATTTCATCAATCGGCCGTAGAACAGAACCATCAAATACTACGTCCATTGTTGTTGCCATACTATCCCTCCAGGATATTGTTATAGTATCTGTATTACCTGCATCTTTGTTATTTCGTTGGGTAGGTATATCGTTGAATTGAAACGGAACCGGGACCATCTGGTTTCAGGGCCGTCTTCAGATCACGTAAGATATCCCCAATCCGGTCCGGATTTTAAATTGAACTCACGGTCAGATTCAGTTCCCAGCCGACCCGCATCAGGTATGCCATCTCCTGGTTCTCATCCAGAATCCCCCAGGAACCATATCCGAAATGATCCTCAAGAAGATGAAAACAGAACCCGTGAATGGTCCCGACATATATCTCATCCAGCCGGGCACATACCGCATCTTCCCCCAGTTCCCTGACCCGTGAATACATCCTGTTCTTCATATTTGCTGCGGCTTTTTCGGTAAACGTAAACGCCACAATAGAAGCAGGCTCCACATGATCAACCAGGAGCAACGATACAATCTTTCTCGTCAGCGTCCCGGTCCTGCCGGCCCCTGCACCGGCAATAATACGGACATGCGGTGATTGTGTCATTATTGCTGATTGCTGGCTTTCAGAGAGCGGTCGTGGCTGATGAAGGATGGCGGAAAAAAGCGGATTGTGTATCATGCTATCTGGTGCAGTATATAAGCATAGAATGACTGCATGATACATGACGATTTCGATTTTATATCATATAGGATATACAGAAATTTTTTGTTATGGACTCAGGCTGGTTTTCTCAAACATTTTCCATCCGGTGGTTCTCGGAAAAGATATCGTCTCCGACTGCTGGAAAAACATTACAGACTATTCAAAACAGTTCTCATCAGACACACACTACGGGCAAATCATAATGAAAGAACAAATACATGAATATATGCATATAATCAAAGGATGACAATATGAACCGATATAAATTTTCAGTCATTATAGAGAAGGACGAAGATGGCTATTATGCATTTGTTCCGGAGTTGAAGGGATGTTACTCCCAGGGGAACTCATATGAAGAGGTATACGAACGGATACAGGATGCTATCAGACTCTGTGTAGAAGACCAGATTGCATGTGGTGAAGCTGTCCACCAGTTTGAACACGTAAGTCTTACGATGGTAGAACTGGCAGTATGACCGATAAATTACCCCGGATCACTGCCGACAAACTCATTCCCATTCTTGAAAAAAAAGGATTTACACTCGTTCGGCAAAGTGGCAGTCACAAAATATGGCTCTTCGTCGTTTCAAGTGGGTATGCTAAATTCAAGTTGACCGTACCTTAAGTAGATCATCGTCATAAAATTCTCATCATTACGATACCCTCGTGCATTAACTTTTAAAGCCTGAATAAGACTATTAAGGCCTTCTAGTAAACCATTTGTGTATTGATCTTTAAAGTAATTTAAAATCCCATCCCAATGCTCCTTAAGTGTCCTTGCAACCATTACCATTGGATTAATTTTAGAGTGAGTAGCCCAGAAGTACCATTTTTTAAAGTAAGCATACGCCGACTCTAAATCCGGCATATTCCAAAGACCTTTTAGACTTAGTTTTAGATTATATGCTTTCGCAGTCTTCAGATTCATATCTTTAAGGCTCCCTAAGATTTTCAATTGTTTTTCAGTTAATGATGAAGGATTTTTAAGCCAAATCATTCGCGTATTTTTTAAAAATCCATTTAATTTCTGTTCTATTCTTCTCACTTCATCTAATGCCCCGTTAACTAGTTTCATTACGTGAAATTTGTCGAAAATTATTGAAGCATTTGGAAAAATATCCTTTATCCCTTTAATGAATGCAGGAGACATATCGATGCAGAAATTACTTATTTGCTCCAATGAACCGTTATGTGAATTTAAAGAGTCTGCAAAGGATCGTAATGTTGCTGAATCTTTTCCTTTGCAAATATGAATAACACGACCAGTGTCGAGATCAGCAAAAACAGTAATGTATTCATGCCCTTTACGCCTGGATGTTTCATCTACTCCGACAGATATTACCTCTGAAAAATCAGCAGTATTAATAGCCTCTTTTACATAGTGATCAATTACTCTCCATATCTGTTTGTCACGGAGTCCAAACTTTTTTGCAATTTGAGAAATTTGCATAGTTTGTGCAAATAGAAGAAACAGTGCCTCCATTAAAAGCGTAAATCCACTATTCTCTCTCGCCCAAGGCACTTTTACTTGTCGAACACCACAATGAGGACAAATTATTCGAGGAATTCTACCATGTAAATACGTTTGATGTTCAAAAAAATCTAAATGACGCCAGGTACGTTTATTTGTATCATGGACAGAACAGTCTAATGTATTACATTCAGGACAAGGAAATTTCGGCTCTTCGTCGTTTCAAGTGGGTATGCTAAATGCAAGTTGACCGTACCTTAAGTAGATCATCGTCATAAAATTCTCATCATTACGATACCCTCGTGCATTAACTTTTAAAGCCTGAATAAGACTATTAAGGCCTTCTAGTAAACCATTTGTGTATTGATCTTTAAAGTAATTTAAAATCCCATCCCAATGCTCCTTAAGTGTCCTTGCAACCATTACCATTGGATTAATTTTAGAGTGAGTAGCCCAGAAGTACCATTTTTTAAAGTAAGCATACGCCGACTCTAAATCCGGCATATTCCAAAGACCTTTTAGACTTAGTTTTAGATTATATGCTTTCGCAGTCTTCAGATTCATATCTTTAAGGCTCCCTAAGATTTTCAATTGTTTTTCAGTTAATGATGAAGGATTTTTAAGCCAAATCATTCGCGTATTTTTTAAAAATCCATTTAATTTCTGTTCTATTCTTCTCACTTCATCTAATGCCCCGTTAACTAGTTTCATTACGTGAAATTTGTCGAAAATTATTGAAGCATTTGGAAAAATATCCTTTATCCCTTTAATGAATGCAGGAGACATATCGATGCAGAAATTACTTATTTGCTCCAATGAACCGTTATGTGAATTTAAAGAGTCTGCAAAGGATCGTAATGTTGCTGAATCTTTTCCTTTGCAAATATGAATAACACGACCAGTGTCGAGATCAGCAAAAACAGTAATGTATTCATGCCCTTTACGCCTGGATGTTTCATCTACTCCGACAGATATTACCTCTGAAAAATCAGCAGTATTAATAGCCTCTTTTACATAGTGATCAATTACTCTCCATATCTGTTTGTCACGGAGTCCAAACTTTTTTGCAATTTGAGAAATTTGCATAGTTTGTGCAAATAGAAGAAACAGTGCCTCCATTAAAAGCGTAAATCCACTATTCTCTCTCGCCCAAGGCACTTTTACTTGTCGAACACCACAATGAGGACAAATTATTCGAGGAATTCTACCATGTAAATACGTTTGATGTTCAAAAAAATCTAAATGACGCCAGGTACGTTTATTTGTATCATGGACAGAACAGTCTAATGTATTACATTCAGGACAAGGAAATTTCGGCTCTTCGTCGTTTCAAGTGGGTATGCTAAATGCAAGTTGACCGTACCTTAAGGAGCATATAGAGAGATTGTATCCGGTTATCAGTGATTATGCAGCGGCCTTTTTAAACAAAATAATGGTGAATCAGGAGAATCACATGAAACCCCTCACGCTCTCATCTTTTTTGTATAGGCGATAACATATGAAAAATTCGTAGCCGCTTTTCCAAACGCCACCATCTTCATATTCTTATCCTGCTCAAGCACTCCTTTGTTCTGCCACCAGATCCCATTCCAGTACTGGTCCAGAAGTACTGACCACAGATTCCTTCTCTCCTCAAACGATTCATGATCCATATCCTGCACAGCATTCCACATACCAGCATCAGCATCTTTTTTGAGTTGATACACAAGATATTCCGGGGTTTTCCCAACCAGCATTGTCACATAGGTACCGGTCTGCCCGGGGGATTTTGTCCCCCACCAGGGCTTCCCCGGATTTCCTAGACAGACCGAGACCTGATTAAGGACAGGAGCGGCAATGAAAGAGTAGAGAGATCCAACATCAGGTCTGAACCGGTTAATCGTATTTTTGCTATACGGATCATCCCGGTGCCATTCCCGACCATCCCACCAGCTGCAGGATTGAAGTATATCCTGGGAGAATGAGAAATTAACCGGTTGGTTATTCTCCTGAATCATCTTATCCGCGGTCAGATACCGGTAATAACTTGAGGGGTAATACTGCTCCGGATCCCAGGGTACCTGTGAACGATTCATTGCCGGCTCAAGATAATGATTTGTTGCAATGATATACGCAGAGATGCCGGTCGTATTTGGAGACCTGATTGCATACTTGTTCCGGGTTGCCTCAATCACTTCCATATCACCGGTATGGTCAACCAGGAGGCGGTTTAACGCAAAAGCCCTGGTGATATTCAGGAGTATCGTCTCCGCTTCTGACACGGATTTCGCAGTCATTCCTACATATGGGATCTCAAGAAATCCGGTAATTCCAGGGCCTGAGTCTCCGGTATCATCCGCCGGTGATGATGTGAGAAGATAAACCAGTCCTGCTTCATTGACCACAGCATTGCTCCCCATTCGTCCGGCCCCGGAAGGAATGACACACGAAATCCCGGTATCCGGATAGAGGGCAAGCACAACAGAGTACGAATTAGCCGGAACCTGGTAATAATCAAAATTTGTCCCGGCTATGATACCGTTTTGGTCACGAGGATCAGATGATGCAAATACGGTGCAGTGCTCATCAGGGGCCGGTCCCTTCCTGGCCCCAAGACTCTGGATAACAAGAAGATCATCAGGAGTAAAGGGGATTCCCTGCTTATTCATGGCATCCGATACACCCTGAAAAAAGAGCATGAAATCGACTTGTTTCAATTCGGTTGAGATATACTTCCGGGATGTTTTTATCGAGTTTAAAACTTCTGAATACGATTTTCCGGATAAGGCACTTGCCCATGCAGCATCCCTGACAATGGCAATATATTCCGGAACCTGAAGGGCATATTGATATCCCATCTCATACGGACTCCCGTTCAGGATGACAACCGGCATAACACCGGGAGGAGGGACCGGGCTTTTAGATACCGGCCCTATGAATGCGGTTCCTTTTTGGTCTGGATCCTTATTACTGCACAGAAGATGAGGAGAGCAGAACATAAGGACCAGGAAGAGGAGTAAAGCGATAATGAGGGTGCAGAAGAGAATCCGGGTGTGTATGGTGTGTTTCATGATACCTCATATTCTGGCCATCTAATCTCGAATTGCTATTCATTATTGATAATCCATTGATAATTATTGTATCTCACGGATGAGGAGACCTCATATGACGGGTAGCATAGGGGAGTTCATGAAAACTCATATAATGAGGAACACGAAGGAGGATTCTACATTTTTGTGTACCTATTCACCCGGTATCAGCGCCCTGATTTCAATCATCAACAGATCTCCTCAAATAAGAGTTCTCTTGTTTTAAAAATTCAGGAACTATTCAGGATCTGACTGCTCCGCTCTTTATTTTGAGCGAGAACGTTTCTATACCAGAATCAGCCCATAAATTGTTATTAAAAACAGAAACCCATAAGGATAAGAAAGAGATTATTTGAACGCGTGTACCACAATAGACGAATGACATATATACTGAAATTACGGTCGAATAGAAGGAAGAGTGTTTTTTAATAGAGTATACAGTATCTGAACTCCTTTCACCGGAGCTGAAAATTCCCCCTGTTTTTTCAATACCCTGATTATCAGAGACAACCGTACCTGTATATATGAGTCAACCAACACCAACCTGACGGGCAATAAAAAATAATCTGACATGAATGGATGCAAAATCCCTCATTTCTCTTATTCATGATCTTTATGCCCTGAATAAGGAAAACAAGGAGTTTTTGCAGGGAAGAGTAGGGGGAGAAGCAACATATGCCAGTCTTTGTGAAAATGCTGCCAAAAAGATCAAACATGAGTTCTTTCCTGAACGGGGATTTGGAAAAGCCAGAATTGCCCAGGTAAAAAAGGCAATTGCCGGGTATAAGATAGCTACCGGAGATCCCATTGGAACTGCTGGTCTGACCCTCCAGTTTATCGAACAGTTTGTAAAATTATGCGCCGAATATGGGGGCCATGAAGAATTAAAAAAACGGATTATTGAAGCCGTGTTGCATTCCAGTAATAGAGATTTGAACCCTCAATGATTTCAGAGTCTCCATATCCATAGGTGCCGTTAAAGGAGAGGCCATCGTCGGAGAGAATAAATCTGACTCTCCCCTTTTCTTTCCAGGTTCCGGTGAATATCTTTCCATCATCTGTAAGTACACCCTCAATTGTACCGGGTTCAACAAGATCGATGACCGTTTCATTTTTTGGCTCATAGGTACCAGTTACAGAAGAGCCGTTTTGAGACAGATGTAAAATATCAACATCAGAGATCCATTCTCCAGTCCAATCTGTTTCCTTACCTCCTTCAACGATGATACGGGTCCCATTCCATCCAGCTGAGTTCTTTTTCCCTATTGCATCCTCAGATTCGTAACTCCCATTAAACACATGTCCATCATCAGAAAGAATAAATGAGCACGT
>NZ_DAONKG010000089.1:0-9349 GCF_035406105.1 Methanospirillum sp. | reverse complement strand
GGTAGGACGGCTTATTCAGAATATTCAGGAGCATGACCGAATAGTTGGAGGAATTGATGATGATTCAACCAGGCGGGCGATTGAATTATATGAGCCGGTTCTCACAAAGGGTCGGATCATTCCAATGACTGCAACAGCCGCTGAAATAACCAAAACTGCGGAAAATACCTTACGGGATCTCCAGATTGCAGCTGCAAATCAGCTTGCTCTGTATTGTGAGGCGATGGGTGTTAATTTTTATGATGTCCGTGCGGGTATAGATTCTCTGAAAGGAGAGGGGATTACCAGGGCAATTTTATGGCCTGGAGCAGGTGTTGGCGGGCATTGCCTGACAAAAGATACCTATCATCTGGAACGGGGTATAGAAATTGCAGGAATCAGCCCTCTTGATTATCCAAAAGGGCATGAATCGCTCTATGTTCTGGCACGACAGGTGAATGATTTTATGCCTGTTCATATGTTTCACCTGGTGCTACAAGGCCTGAATTACGTGAAAAAGGACATTCGTAACTCCAAAATTGCACTATTGGGTTTTTCATTTCTTCCAAATACTGATGATGCCCGGAATACTCCGTCGGAGAAATTCTTCAGAATCTGTAGTGAACATGGTGCACTGGTTCATGTTCATGATTCATGGGTGCAGGAATATTCTGGTATCAGACTCTCATCTGCTATTGAACCGGTGCTGACAGATGCAGATGTCCTTGTTTTCATGACCGCTCATCGTATGTATTATACAGTGGATTATGATTGGGTGAAGAGATTGATGCGGCCTGTTCCGGTTCTGGTTGATGGACGGAATGTTGTTGATCCTGATGTAGTCATCCAGACAGGGTTTGTCTACGAAGGAATAGGGAGAGGCGATAAAAATTTTCTATGAATATTCTTTTCACAATCCCATATGTAGTTCCTCACGTGACAGAATCCACAATTACTATGCTATATGACCATCCCAGCTTCCATGTGTTTCGATCACAATGCGATTCCATGTATTGCTGATTAAAATGAAGGACCCGGAATGAGTAAGCGATATCTTATCACCGGCGGTGCAGGTTTTATCGGTTCACATCTTTCACATGCTCTGGTAGCCAGAGGGGATCGGGTGATCATTCTTGATTCACTGGATTCTGGCAATTTATCGAATATAGCAGATCTTCTGAATCATGAATCCGTTGCGTTTATAAAAGATACTATTGTAAACGGACAAGGACTATTATCTCTTTGCAGCAGTGTTGACGGGATATTCCATCTTGCTGCACTGGTTTCAGTTCAGCGTTCGATTGATGATCCCAGGTTCAATCATCAGGTAAATATTGATGGCCTCTTTGAGGTATTTGAGGCTGCCAGAATTGCGAAAGTACCAAAAATTGTTCTTGCATCATCTGCAGCTCTCTATGGAAATGCCTATGATCCCCCTCATAAGGAATCATTCTCCCCGGTTCCTCTTTCACCTTACGCGGTCGGAAAACTTCTTTCTGAATCATATGCGGCCGTCTATACGGATCTTTATGGTGTTCGGTCGGTTTGTCTCCGGTTTTTTAATGTATATGGCCCGAAACAGGATCCTTCATCACCCTACTCAGGGGTGATCTCCAGGTTTATGGATGCTCTCTCCAGGAATGATTATCTCACCATATTTGGGGATGGAGAACAGACCCGTGATTTTGTGTATGTTCAGGATGTCGTACAGGCATTACTGTTGGCGATGGAACAGAATGTATCAGGGGTATTTAATGTGGGTACTGGCTGTTCTGTATCGATTAATAAGCTTGCCAGGGTAGTGATGCAGGTTGCAGGAAAGGAGGTTATGATCCGACATCTTGACGCCCGTCAGGGTGAGGTGCGTCATTCCTGTTCTGATATTACGAAGATATCGAATGAAATGGGATATAGGCCCGGATATTCATTACATGAGGGAATCACCGAGACCTATAAGTGGTGGATGAAAAAAGCGTAAGTTGGTATAGCTTTCAAATCGGTTTTGGTAAATAAAATACGTCGGTAAAAAAGAGAAAGGATGCTGATAAGAAAAGAAATGAGAGGGATTTTAGTAATCAGCATTAATCCCGAGCCCACCATCGTGCAGGAAATTTCTTTTCAAGAATATCATATCCTTCCCCGACCGGAGTAAGCCCTGCTGCTTTCATATCTGCATCTACCATAATCTTCACCAGTTCAGAAAATTTTATCTTAGCTTTCCATCCAAGTTTCCTTTCTGCCCGTGACGGATCGGCAAGCAGTGCTTCAACTTCGGTTGGTCTGAAGTATTTCTGATCAATTTTTACGTGTTTCTCCGGCTCCAGACCTGCATAGGTAAAGGCAGCATCAACAAACTCCCGCACGGTATGTGTCTCACCGGTCCCGATGACATAATCATCCGGTGTATCCTGTTGCAGGATCTTCCACATGCACTCAACATATTCGGGGGTAAATCCCCAGTCCCGTTTTGCTTCAAGGTTTCCAAGATAGAGATATTTTTCTTTCCCGGCAAGGATTGCGGCAATACCTCTTGTGATCTTCCGGGTAACAAAGATCTCACCTCGCCGGGGTGATTCGTGGTTAAAGAGGATACCGTTGCAGGCGAACATATTATATCCATCACGGTAATTCCGTGTCATCCAGTACGCATAGAGTTTTGCGCAGGCATACGGGCTTCGGGGCCAGAAACAACTCTCTTCATTTTGTGGTGGGGCGATGTGACCAAACATCTCACTGGATGAGGCCTGATAGAACCGGACATTCGGGTTGCTTCTTCGAATTGCTTCAAGAATCCGGGTTGTGCCAAGGGCAGTTACATTGCCCGTATATTCGGGTGTTTCAAAACTGACCCTGACATGACTTTGTGCTCCAAGGTGATAGATCTCATCTGGTCTGATATTATAGAGGACATTTGAGATCATCTCAGAATCAGAGAGATCCCCATAATGGAAAAAAATCCGTGCATCAGGATCGTGTGCATCGACATATATATGGTCAATTCGGTGGGTGTTGAATGTTGAGGCCCGGCGGACAAGCCCATGTACTTCATATCCTTTTGAAAGAAGGAGTTCGGCCAGATAAGACCCGTCCTGACCGGTGATTCCGGTGATGAATGCGGTTTTTGTGGGCATAAATTAGAAAGTCACTAAATATAGTCTATTAGGGAAAAATATAATCTCCTATCCTTAATAGACTATATGGAAAACAATAATTTTTAATAAGAATGCATACATAAAATATTATTGAATAATATATTTTTTAATTTATGCTCGTAATTATGGCGTAATTACATGGTAAAAATTAGTATAATTGTTCCTTCTTATAATAATGCAAAGTTTTTATCTGAATGTATTGAGAGTGCTCTGACCCAGACATTTGATGATTTTGAACTGATAATTGTTGAGGGAGGTTCTAGTGACAATTCTCTTGAAATTATTAAAGAATACGCTAAGAAAGATGACCGTATACGTGTAATCATCCATCCCCAAAATTTAGGTGTTTCGAGGGCCAGAAATGATGGCATTCTTGCCTCATCAGGGGACTTTATTGCGATTCTCGATTCTGATGACATCATGCTGCCAACACGTATTGAAGAGTTATATAATGAAATTTCAAAAAATTCTAATTATGGACTTGTCCATTCAGACGTGTATGTAATAAATGAAATTGGTGAAATTCAAGGAAAAATTATCGGAAAAGAACATCTCTCTAAAGGATATATCTGTGGAGAAGTCTTACGGCGAAGGGGCTGCCATATAGGATATCCCATGTTTCGCAAAACTTCACTTCTCGATGTAGGACTGTATGACGAGTCCCTTCGTGGGGGCGAAGATTATGATTTATACACGCGAATAACCCAATACTATCCCGTCGCTTATGTTCAAAAACCTCTTATTTTATACAGGCGGCATGGATCTAATACCTCTAGTAAACTTCATCTGATGGTCAATGACTATAAAAGATACCTTGACAAGACTTTTGAAAATGACAAAGGGAATATGTATACAAAAATTATGCATGAAGCATATGTTCATTATTATCTTGATAAAATGAATCTTGATTTTTTGGAAGATAAAAAGAAGTTCCTCCTCCGGTTTGTTCAAAATATATTGAATTTTATAAAAAAGCAACCCACCCTGTTTTTTAAATTATTATATCCTTTTTGTACAATCTTTTCTATCCGCATCTGTTCAATTATCAGAAAGAAAATTGCGTTTTTATGTAAAGTAAAATATGTCCAAATTGGATGGTAATTTTCAAATATCTTTTTTTATAAGCTTCACCCTAATGTACACATCATTTGTTGGATATATTACTAGGAGATGAGAAATTATTGAATTTTATCGCACAAATATTTTAGATAATTTAAGAATAACGCTTGATTTAGTAAATTCAGGATTCCAATCAGGATATTATCGTGATCAGGATACGTTGCCCGGCTGTTTTATAAGGGAAATTACGATGTTAAATTTGCAACAGAAATCCATGAAGAGGCCCGCATTAGTCATTCGTTCTCGTCAGGTCATGATGGACTGACCTGTGAAAAAACCATAATAGCAAACCACATATTAACTGAATCAGGGGCAAAAAACTTTAAGGGATTACATAATGAGAGTGCAACCAAATCTTAAGAATCATATTAACTCACCATCCGTTTCATTAATTGAATTATATTGTTTCATTGGACCGAATCTGAATACCAAAGTGATAGCTATGTCCCTCATGATGATAATAAACCAAATGTTAAAATTATTAACGATCCACCTCAATTGGGGCAAATCACACTATATTAACCCAAAAAAATGTTCCGATTCCTGAATAAAAGAGGAAGTGTCGTGATTGAAGTTTTTCATTCGAATATACTGCAAAATTTAGCACATATTGTAGATTTTCCAATAGGAGCCATAAAAAATGATTAATATTGCAAAACCGGATATCGGGGAAGATGAGATTGAAGCCGTAAGCAGAGTCATGCGCTCAGGGATAATTGCCAGTGGGAAAGAAGTAACTTTATTTGAAAATGAGTTTGCAGAATTTTGTGGGACTTCGGATGCAGTTGCAACAAGTAATGGAACCACCGCTCTTCACGCGGGTTTGCTCGCATGTGGAATTCGTAGTGGCGATGAGGTAATTATTCCTTCTTTTACATTTATTGCAACTGGAACTTCGGTAAGTATGTGCGGAGCACGTCCTGTTATGGTAGATATTTGTGATGACACGTATGGGATCTCTCCAGATGCCATATTAGAGGCAGTATCTCCCAAAACGAAAGCGATAATCGGCGTCCATCTTTTTGGACACCCATGTAATGTATCCGCAATTCATGATATTTGTGAAGACCACAATCTTTTATTTATTGAGGATTGTGCTCAGGCACACGGGGCCACCTATAGGGGTAAAAAAGTGGGTTCTTTTGGAAATATTGGGTGTTTCTCATTCTATCCAACAAAAAACATGACAACTGGGGAAGGGGGTATGATTACAACCAGTGATTCCTCTCTTTGTGATCATGTTCGGATATTAATAAACCATGGTCAAAAGAAAAAATACCTCCATACTGAATTGGGTTATAATTATCGAATGACTGATATTTGTGCAGCCATTGGAAGAATTCAGTTAAAAAAAATATTTCACTTTAATGATTCAAGAATGAGAAACGCATCTTTCCTATCGGATCATATCAATCATCCCGATATCTCGACTCCAACGATAATGAAGGATTGCAGTCATGTTTTTCATCAATATGTCATACGGGTAAAAAACGGAAGACGTGATAATCTTGCATCGTATTTATCTGAACATGGAATTGGATCTGCGATTCATTATCCCATTCCAGTACATGAGCAACCTGTCTTCTCACACCTGAACAATCCGACCTGCCCGGTTTCATCGCAATCGGCGCAGGAAGTGCTGAGCCTTCCAGTGTACCCCGGGTTGTCTGAAACGGAATTAAAATATATTTGTGATGTTATTAACCGGTGGTCATAATGGATGTTGGTGTTATCGGATCAGGAATGATGGGTCAGAACCATGTCCGGGTTTATTCTGAGTTAAGAGAGGTTGATTCGGTTGTAATTTACGATGTTAATGCAGATCAGGCAAAAAAAGTTGCATCAATTCATAATGCAGATATCGCACATACCTATGAAGAATTATTTCACCGGGTGGATGCGGTCAGTCTTTGTGTGCCAACGCCATTTCATTATGATGTAGCTATGAAGGTCATCAATGCTGGCATTCATATGCTTATTGAAAAGCCCATATGCCTCTCTTCTGGTGAAGGAAAAAAACTGGCAGAACAAATCACTGAAGATCTTGTAATTGGCGTAGGTCATATCGAGCGGTTTAATCCAATCGTTGCAGAAATTGCCCAGATGATCTCCAATCCTCTCTATATTGAGTTTAAGCGACACAATCCCACATCTTCGCGGGTTACAGGTAGTTCTGTCGTAGAAGATCTTATGATTCATGATATTGATATTATCCTTCACTCTCTCGGTTGTTCCCAGGTGTCAGTACAGGCAAAGGGAGATGATGACATTGCCGCTGCATTATGTACTCATTCACAGACTCTGATTTATCTCTCTGCCAGCAGAAAAGCTTCCAAGAAAATCAGGATGGTCCACATTGAGCAGGAAGATATGACTATTCAGGGAGATTTCATGACTCAGGAGATATATGTCTACCGAAAACCTGGTCAGTATACTGTTGAACGCGATCGGTATATTCAGGAAAATATCGTTGAAAAAGTTCTTGTTTCAAAACAAGAACCACTTCGAACAGAATTATCTACATTTCTTCATTCGGTAAAAACAGGAAAAAAATTTCCTATCACTCCTTATGAGGCGATAGAGAATCTTGAATTATGTGAACAGATTAAAGGAATGTTTTAAATATGAGTACTTCATTGGCTGATTCTTTTAATGAACGCGGTCCGATAAAAACCATTGGCGTTGTTGGAATGGGATATGTCGGAATTCCGGCTGCAGCACTGTTTGCTCAATCGTTCCCGATGGTATATGGATTTCAAAGAGATTCAATAAGTTCTGGATATAAAATATCGTTATTAAATTCTGGAAAAAATCCTTTAAAAGGAGAAGAGCCCGGGTTGGACGAGCTTATTCATAATGTCGTGTTTAAAAAGAAGTTTGAGTGCACATCCGACTTTTCGAAAATTTCTATCTGCGATGCGGTAACGATTGCCATTCAGACACCTTTTGTAAATTCAAAGGATCTTATTCCAGACTTTAGTGCTCTGGAAGAAGGAATAAGGCAAGTAGGTAAGTACCTTACAAAGGGAACACTGGTGGTTCTTGAATCAACAATCACCCCCGGCACAACTGCAATCTGGGCAAGAAAAATTCTGGAGGAGGAGTCAAAACTTGTTGCAGGGAGGGATTTTGGTCTTGCACATGCTCCTGAGAGGGTAATGGTTGGGAGATTATTACAAAATATTCAGGAGCATGATCGTATTGTCGGAGGAATCGACGATATTAGTACAAAACGCGCTATGGAATTGTACGGGCCGATTCTAACGAAGGGTAAGCTCATTCCGATGACAGCTACTGCTGCAGAAGTTACAAAAACAGCAGAAAACACATTTAGAGATCTGCAAATCGCAGCAGCAAATCAACTTGCTCTCTATTGTGAAGCGATGGGAATAAATTTCTATGATGTCAGGGCCGGGATCGATTCATTAAAAGGTGAGGGAATTACTCGTGCAATTCTATGGCCTGGTGCAGGGGTTGGTGGGCACTGTCTGACAAAAGATACATATCATCTCGAGAGAGGGGTTCGTATTACAGAACATGAACAGGTTGATTTCCCTGTCGGAGTTGAATCGTTATTTGTTACTGCACGATCGATTAATGACTTCATGCCATTGCATATGTTTCATCTTTTGAAGAAGGGGCTTACACGAATAGGGAGCGAAATAACAGGAAAAAAGATTGGATTACTGGGCTGGTCATTTCTTTCAAACACTGATGATGCCCGGAATACGCCTGCTGAACCTTTTTATAATCTTTGCAAAGAAGCGGGGGCGGATATTTTTGTACATGATCCCTGGGTAACACATTGGCCAGGAATTGAGATCCATTCAGATATTAAGAGGGTTCTTTTGGATACAGATGCAGTAATTATCTTCACTGCCCATCGGATGTATTATGACCTGACACCCACCTATATCCGTGAATTATCAGGAAAAAACAAATTTGTTATTGTAGATGGTAGAAATGTGATTGAACCCGATTCTTTTATTCAAAATGGATTTGTATACCTTGGTATTGGAAGAGGGGATAAAAATTCTCATCCGATTGTTGGGTAAGATAAACTTTTGAATTATATGGGTCGGATTGTTTCAATTGTCGGTGCTCGTCCGCAGTTTATCAAGTGTGCACCGGTATCAAAGATGCTGAGAAAGGTTTGTGATGAAGTGTTGGTTCATACTGGTCAGCATTACGATGCGGCGATGTCTGATGTGTTTTTTGAGGAATTAGGGATACCCACTCCTGATTATAATCTTGAGGTTGGTTCAGGATCACATGGAGAACAGACAGGACGAATGTTGGCGGCAATAGAACGTGTTTTGTATGATGAGAAACCTGATTTGGTTCTTGTCTATGGAGATACAAATTCAACACTTGCGGGGGCTCTTGCAGCGTCAAAATTGCATATTCCTGTTGCACATGTGGAAGCAGGACTTCGGAGTTATGATCGGCGTATGCCTGAGGAGATAAACCGGGTTCTTACCGACCACATTGCGGATATACTCTTTGCCCCGACCAAGGCCGCGGTAGATAATCTTAAACGGGAGGGTATTGGTGAAGAAAAAATCCACCTGGTTGGCGATGTCATGTATGATGCGGCACTTTATTATGGTAAACGAGCCCAAGAGTTAAGCCAAATATTAGACCAGTACCAACTTCAGCCAGGCAAATACATATTGACTACCATTCATCGGGCTGAGAATACTGATGATCCTGTTCGTCTCAAGGCAATTTTTGAGGGGCTAGTACAGGTAGCGAAGGAAATCCCGGTAGTGTTGCCCTTGCATCCTCGCACCCGGGCAGCCTTAATACGGGATGGCTTACATGAAATGGCCATTAATTCTCTTATTGTAATCCCACCAGTTGGTTATTTGGATATGGTTATGTTAGAAAAAAATGCCCGTTTGATTGCTACTGATTCGGGTGGCGTGCAAAAGGAGGCTTATTTTTATAGAGTGCCCTGTGTTACCTTGCGGGAAGAGACGGAGTGGATAGAGTTGGTGGAAACGGGGTGGAATAGTTTGGTGAAACCTATAGAATCTGAGATTATAGCTAATAGCGTTATGAGCTGTATTGCAAATCAGAGTGATGTTAATATTAAC